>JAAENP010000263.1 GCA_024224155.1 bacterium | reverse complement strand
GTACGAAGATATCGGCGGCCCGGTAAAGATCCGGGAGGGTGTCCCGGAGCACGATACCGGGCAGGTGAACACGATCGGTCCACTTCGCGGTCCGTTCACGAAAGGCGGCCAGCAGATCGCCCTCTCCAGCCAGGCAGAAATGGCTCGATGGGAACTCCTCAAGCAGGCTCGGCAGAATCTCGAGCAGAACATGAAATCCCTTCTTCGTCACCATCCGGCCGACACCCAGAACCAGTGGCGCACCCTCCGGGACGCCCATCCGACTGCGCCACTCCATGCCCTGTTCGGCACCGGGCGAGAAGGTGTCCACGTCGACGCCGTAGGGAATCACGTGGGCCTGTTCGCGTGGGAATCCGAGGGCGCATACTCGATCCACCAGCTCCGGCGAGCAGCCCGTCAGGAAAGAGGATCTTGCGAGCACCCTGCCGACCAGCCGCCGCACACCGGCGCGCTCCGCTAGAAAGACATCGCTACCATGCAGCCCCGGGCCGATCGGCAGCCGCCGGGCGAACGGCGCGGCGACCAAGGCATTGGGCACTACCCAATGCGCATGAAGCAGGTCGAAGGAATCGCGCGCCGTCACCTGACGAAGCTTGCGCCTCGCTCCCAGTACGTACAGCGGCGTCGCCAGGAATACCCCGAGCCGGATCGACTCGTCGCGATCGAGACTTCGGCTGTAGCCCACCAGCTCGAGCCGCTCCGGCGCGTAGCGAAAACTCTCCACCCGCACACCATCCACGTTCCAAGCCGCTTCGACACCCGCGGCATGAGGCGTGAGTACCGTGACGGAGTCGCCGCCGGCTACCAGACCGCGCGCAAGCTCTCGAATGAAAGGACCGGCGGTGTCGTCCGCAAAGCGAGGAAAAGTCTGGGTGAGAAAAAGGACCTTCAGGGGGCGATTCAACCCACTTTTTCCTTGATCGAGTACGAATCCCGGCGATCGAAGCTCTTATAGGTGATCATCTCGCCGATCAGCCCGGTGGTCAGCACCTGAATGCCCACCAGCATCATCAGGATGCCTAACAGGAGGAGGGGCCGGTTTGACAGAGTCTCGTTGTTGAACCAGAGAATGGCCAGGTAGGTGTTGATCGCCAGCCCGATGGTCAGGGAAAGCAGGCCGATCGCCCCGAAAAGGTGAAGCGGCCGCCGAGTGTATTTGGTGATGAAGAAAACGGTGATCAGGTCGAGCAGGCCCTTGTAGTACCGATCCCAACCGTACTTGCTGACACCGTGCCGGCGCGGATGGTGCTGAACCGCGAGCTCTCCGACTCGAAATCCCTTCCGACTGGCGAGAACCGGGATGAATCTGTGCAGCTCGCCGTAGACCGCGATCTGGTCGAGAACCTCTCGCCGGTAGGCCTTGAAGCCGCAGTTGAAGTCATGCAGATCCATGTTTCCCATGATCCGGGTCGCCCAGTTGAAGACCTTCGACGGCAGACGCTTCGAAATCGGGTCGTGGCGCTTTTTCTTCCACCCGGAGACCAGATCGAGATCCTCGGCCTCCAGTCGCTCGAGGAATCGCGGAATCTCGGCGGGGTCGTCCTGAAGGTCGCCGTCCATGGTCACCAGAATCGCACCATGAGACGCGTCGAACCCGGCCGAGAGAGCAGCCGCTTTACCGAAGTTTCTCCGCAGCCTGACCAAACGAACCCGTGCATCCACCTGATTCATTTCCCGAACCCGTGCACAGGTCTGGTCGGACGAACCGTCGTCGACGAAGATAATCTCGAAGGCCTTGCCGAGGCCCTCCAGAACCTCGACGACCCGGGCCGACAGCGTGGCAACCGTGTCCTGCTCGTTCAGGACCGGCACCAGGACGCTGACGTCCAGATCGGATCCCGAGGCCCGCCGAACGCTCTCGCCTCGGTCCCGCTCCACAAGGCGCTCTAGTTCCATAGAGTGCAATGTTAGCAGTCCTGGGCGGCCCTACTTATTGAGCCGATCGCGCACCACCTGCATGTCTTCCCAAGTCGGTCGCTTCCAGGAAGCGTTCCGCAGGAGAGCCGCGGGATGATACGTCGCTCGCACCGGCACACCCTTGAAACTGTGCCAGTCGTTGCGTAGACGCCCCAGCGGAGCCGAGCTGTCCAGGAGGTTCTGCGCCGCCACTCTGCCCAGGGCCACGATAACGCGAGGCCGGATGAGCTCAACCTGACGCTCCAAGAACCCTCGGCAGGCCTTGGCCTCGTCGGGGTGGGGATCCCGGTTCTGCGGCGGCCGGCACTTGACGACGTTAGCGATGTAGACGTCGTCTCGCTGGAGACCTATGGCCTGAATGATCTTGGTCAGGAGCTCTCCGGCAGGCCCCACGAAAGGCAGACCCTGCCGATCCTCCTCCGCGCCCGGTCCCTCGCCAATGAACATGAGATCGGCGTCCGGGTTTCCCGAACCGAAGACGACGCTTTTCCTGGTCTTGCTCAGCCGGCACTCCTCGCAGCCGTTCGCCTCTTTGGCGACACCGGCAAGAGACAGCGCCCGTTCCGCCGCCGGTGGACTCTCTGCCCGCCGAAGGTCGACCTTGAGTTCTAGGTCGCTTCCGGCAGACTCGCCGGCAAGAACGTCGGCCGAGAGATCCTGATAGCCCAGGTCCCGCAAATAGGCCAGGGCCTCAACCAGAGATCGAGACAACTTTTCCACTCTTGGACTCCAGTTCCTCCGCGATGGCGTCGATGATTCTCCCAGCGATTTCCGCCTTCGCCGCTTTGGGCACGTCCAGAGAGTCTCCTCGCGCCCTCAGAATCGTCACCTCGTTGTCATCGCTCGCGAAACCGATATCCGATCGCGAGACATCGTTGGCGACAATCAGGTCCAGCCGTTTGGACCGAAGCTTGTCTCGAGCGAATTCCTCGAGCCGCTGGGTCTCGGCGGCAAAGCCGACGAGAACGGCGCTGGGGACGAGATCGCGAAGCCCGCTCAGAATATCCTCCGTGCGCTCGAGCTCGAGTCGATCGGAGGCCAGGGCCTTCTTGATCTTGTGATCCGCGGGCGAAGCCGGGCGCAGATCCGCAACCGCGGCCGCCATTGCGACTACGTCGCAGCCGATCGCCAGCTCACGAATCGCGTTCGCCATCTCTGCCGCGCTCACGATGTCCACGCGCTCGACGCCCGCCGGGGTCTCGAGCGCCACCGGGCCTGTAACCAGAACCACTTCCGCGCCCTCCGCCGCCGCCGCCGCGGCGACGGCGAAACCCATTTTGCCAGTGGAGCGGCTCGAGAGGAATCGAACCGGATCGATCGCCTCGCGCGTCGGGCCCGCGCTCACCAGCACTCGAACGCCCTTCAACGCCCCCGTCCGTTGCAGCAGACGCGCCGCCTCGGCGGCAATATCCTCCGGCTCGAGCATCCGCCCGATGCCCTTGTCCCCAGACGCCAGCTCACCGCTTGCCGGCCCGAGAAACCGGACCCCGCAGCGGTTGAGAGTGGCGACATGGGCCTGGAGCGCTCTCTGTCCCCACATCTTGGGATGCATCGCCGGTGCGGCAAGCACCGGACCGTCAAATGCCAGCAGCGAGGTCAGCAGGAAATCGTCGGCGATCCCGAGCGCGAATTTGGCAAGAAAGTTCGAGGTTGCGGGAGCGACACAGACCGCTTCCGCCCACTCCGCGGCCTCGATGTGGAGCTCGCGGCCGCTCTCGTTGGCTTCGAGGTAGCTCTGTCGATACACCGCAGCCTCCGAAACCACTTCCAGAGAGAGGGGCGCGACGAAAGACTCGGCCGCACGCGTCATGGCGCAGCGGACGTCGAAGCCTTGCTCTCGCAACCTACGTACGATCGCCGGCGCCTTGTAGGCGGCGATTCCCCCGGTGACCCCCAGCAGTAGGTTCCGTGATCTCATCGGCACCGAAGAAAAGGCCTTCTTTTCAGCCGGTCGGCTACGACTCGGTCTCTTCCGCCGGCTCCTCTTCCTCCTGGGGCTCGGGAGCCGGTCCGTAGTCCCAGTCGATCAGCTCTCGCCGGATCTCCTTCATGGCAACGCGACTCGGTTTGCCGGGGCCGGACTCGGTTTTCGGCTTCGCTCCACGCACAAGCTGTTCCGCCCTCGTGGCGGAAAGCAGAACGAATCTGAACTTACTGTCAATCTTGTCGGGATACTTCAACACGTCGGCCTACCTCCGGTCAGAATCCCTCCGTGCCGGCTTTGCCGAGTGAGCTCCGAAAGTCCTCAAGGATTTCGGCGACGCACTCGCTCTGCCGCTCACGGCGGTGTCGGATTGCTATGAGAATTGCGCGCAGGGTTTCCTGCGCGCGTATCAGATCATCGTTGATCATAACATAGCCGTACATCTCGTAACGCTCGATGGCCGGAAGAGACAGGGCGAGCCGCCGGGCCAGCTGGTCGGGTGGGTCTCCGCCGCGCTCGCGGATTCTCCTCTCCAGCTCGGCAAAGCTCGGTGGCAGAATCAGCACACTTTCCGCCTCGGAATAGCTTTGGAGCACCTGCGCGGCGCCCTGCACGTCGATGTCGAGAATGACGTCGAAGCCCCGCTCCAAGAGCGGCAGAACCGCGTTTCGGGAAGTGCCCTTGAGCTGGCCGTAGACATCCGCCCATTCGAGAAACTCGTCTCGCTCGAGCATGCTTCTAAAGACCGATTCATCCACGAAGTGGTAGTCGCGACCGTCGACTTCGTCCGAGCGGGCGGCCCGGGTCGTGTGGCTGACGGAAAAACGGACGCCCTCGAGCGCCGAGTCCTCTCCGGTCAGCGCGCGCCGAATCAACGTGGTCTTCCCGACCCCTGACGGAGCCGACACAATCAAGAGTGTTCCCCTCACGTTCTCTACTCTACGTTCTGTACCTGTTCCCGAAGCTGTTCACAGAGAACCTTGCCGTCGAGAACCAGCTGCGTCGCCTTCGAGTCGCGACACTTGGAGCCGATCGTGTTCAGTTCTCGCAGAATCTCCTGCGCGAGGAAGTCGAGGCGCTTGCCCACCGCATCCTCGGCGTCGAGGAGGGCCGCGAATCTCTCGACATGGGCATTCAGCCGATCGATCTCCTCCTGAACGTCGGCTCGATCGACCAGCAGCGCCACTTCTTGCGCCAACCGGCTTTCGTCAACGCCGACTTCGCCGGCCAGATCTTCGAGGCGATCACGTGTTCTTTCGTAGAGTGTCTGCTGGAGCCCGGAACGCAGCTGCGCCAGACGAGAAACCACCTTGGTCAGATCGCCCACCGTTCTTTGCAGCACTCCGGCCAGGTCAGCTCCTTCTCTCGATCGAACCGCAAGCAGGTTTTCGAGCGCTTCGTCCAGTGCCCTGCCGAGAGCCTCCTTGTCCCGGCTCGGTGTCGCAGCGTCGGCCGGTTCGACCGATACCACCTCTGGCAGGCGCAACAGGTCGCCACTCGCCAGGCCTTGCGCGACGCCATCCCTCTCGGCGAGCCGGTTCGATACCTCGACGTAGCGCGCCGCGACCTCTTCGTCGATGTGGACCCTGACCGCTCGTTCGCCCCTGGGCGTGACCGTGAGCCTGAGCTCCACTCGGCCCCTATCGAGCGCGTCCCGCAGCCTCTGGACCAACTCCGGCTCGTGCATCCTGAACTCCTCGGGCATGCGCACCGACAGGTCCAGAAAACGATGGTTGACCGTGCGCAAGACGGCGACAACCTCGAGCCGTTCGTTCTCGGCTCTTCCCTCACCGAAACCCGTCATGCTTCGCACACTCTTCCCCTACTCCTGAAACTGCAAGTCGTACAGTCGCTTGTAGACGCCACCGCCGGCCATCAACTCGTTGTGCTGCCCCTGCTCGACAACCCTCCCGTTATCGAGCACGACAATCCGATCCGCGATCTGCACCGTCGCCAAGCGATGCGCGATGACCATTGTCGTCCGGCCCTCCATGAGGTTCACCAGCGCCTTCTGGACCAAGGCTTCCGACTCGGCATCGAGCTGCGAAGTCGCTTCGTCGAGAATCAGAATCGGCGCGTCTTTGAAGAGCGCTCGCGCGATCGCCAGCCTCTGACGCTGTCCACCCGAAAGGTGAAGCCCCGACTCGCCGATAACGGTGTCGTACGCCTGTGGCAATCGCATGATGAACTCATCGGCGTAGGCGGCGGCCGACGCCTCGCGGATTCTCTCGAGCGAAACGTCTTGCTGTCCGTAGGCAATGTTGTTTCGCACGCTGTCGTTAAAGAGAATCGTGTCCTGGGTTACCAGGCCGATCAGGCCGCGCAGACTCTCGAGAGTGAAGTCGCGGATATCGATGCCGTCGATGCGAACACAGCCGGAGTCGGGATCAAAGAAGCGCGGCAGAAGGTTGACCAAAGTGCTCTTGCCGGCTCCGGACGGGCCCACCAGCGCCACCACCTCGCCCTTGCGAATTCGAAGGCTGACGTCGCGCAAGACGACCTGCTCGGTATAGGCAAAGGAAATGTTCTCGAAGGCGATGTCGGCCTCGACGTTCGGGATGACTTGGGCGTTGGGTCGATCGGCGATCTCGAGCGGGAGCTCGACCAGACCCTTGACCCTCTTGACCGCCGCCAACGACTGCTGGATCACGAGATTGACCTTGTTGAGCTTCCGGATCGGCTCATACATCCAGACCAGATTGAACAGGAACGCAATGAAGCCGGAGGCAGACATCGCGCCCTGGCGAATTTGAAGTCCCGCGTACACCAGCAACCCGCACATGCCGATCACACTCATCGTCTCGATCACCGGACTGGAGAGACTGTTCAACATCGAGGCCCAGAGATTGACTCGCAGGTGCCGGCGCGTAGCTTCGGCAAAGCGCCCCTGCTCGAAGTCCTCCATCCCGAAGGCCTTGACCACTCGATGCCCGCGCGCTCCTTCGCCCACCAAATTCGCCAGATCGGCCACGCGCTCCTGGCTCTTGTGACTGGTCCGTCCCATTCCCTGGCCGAATCTGACAATCGGAAACAAGACCGCCGGGATGCCGATGGCGCAAACAAGGGCGAGACTGCGGTTGTTTTGAAACAGCACCACCATCAGCACGACGAGCGTCATCGACTGCTGCACGAGATCGACGGCTCGCGTCGATACCGCGGCCTGCATCACGGCGATGTCGTTGACGATCCGGCTGGTGAGCTCACCGGACGGGTGCTGGGCGTGAAAGCGGCTGCTCTGCTCCAGGATTCTGCGATAGAGGCTGTTGCGAATATCGGTCATCACGCGCAGACCGATGTGCTGAAACAGGTACGAGCTGACGAAGGCCGCGACGCTTCTGAACAGGAACACCGCGATCACCAACAGCGGCACGAAGTAAACGACCGTGTCCTCGGTGACACCCCAGTAGTCCTTGAGCTGCTCGTATGCCTTGGCGGCGGCGGAGCGAACCGCGCTGGTCTTTTCTCCCGCACCCTCTAGAATGTCCCGAACCTGTTCGACGTCCTGGGCATTGGTTTGGAGGACCTCTTCGAAGACCGGCTCGATCAACACGACCAGTGCGCCGGTGGCCAGGGCGAAAACGCCCGCGGTAGCTGCGGCGAAGATGATCCACAGCCAGTAGCGCTTGAAGTAACCGCCCAGGAACCCGAGCACACTCATGCCGTCCCGCCTCCGAGAAAACTCGCGACCTCGGCGGCGGCGCGGGCGGCGGCGCCGGATTCCCCGAGCGCGCGCCTCAGCCCGCCCAACTCGGCACGCATCGTCTCGCGCCGAGCCTCGTTTCCGAGGAGATCCAGAGCCTCAGCAGCTATCTTGTCGGCCGCCGCTTCGCTTTGAATCAGCTCCGGCACGGCGGCCTTGCCCAGGACCAGGTTCACCAAACTGACGAATGGAACTTTCACCACGATCCGCCCCAGCCAATAACTGAACAAGCCAATTCGATACACGACGATCATGGGCGTTCGCAGCAATCCTACCTCCAGGGTAGCGGTTCCCGAAGCACACAGGGCGAGGTGGGCCGACGCGATCGCTTCGAACCGGTCGGCCTCCGGGACTCTTTCCACCTCGACACCGCTGTCCTCGAGGAGCCGCTCGATCACCCCAGCTCTCACCGTCGAAGCCTCGACCAGCACGACCTGAAGCGCGTCACGCACTCGCTTCAACTCACGGACGGCCGGCAGAAGGACCGGAAGAAGACGCTTGACCTCGCTGCTGCGGGAGCCGGGGAGTAGAACAACCTTGAGCGGCGTTTGTTCGCCCTTCGAATCCCAAACCTGCGGTCTCGACGGCACTTCGTCGACCAGGGGGTGACCCACGTGGATCACGTCGACTCGACCCCGATAAAAGGCCTCTTCGAATGGAAAGAAAACCAGCATCCTGTCGACGCACCGTGCCATTGACTTGACTCGCCCCTTCCGCCAAGCCCAGACCTGGGGGCTTACGTAATAGACGACCTTGATGCCCAACTCGCTCAGAACGGGCGCCAGGCGGAGGTTGAACTCGGGGAAGTCGATCAACACCGCGACGTCGGGGGGTTCGGCTTTCGCACGAGCCACGACCTCTCTGAAGATCTTGCGCGCCCGTGGAAGTACCCTGGCGACTTCCGCCAGTCCGATAACCGAGATCGTCGAGACGTCGGCGATGAGATCAACGCCCTGCGCCCTCATTCCCTCGCCCCCCAGGCCATACAGGTCGAGCTCGCCGACCTGGCTGCGCAGCTCGCGCAACAGTCGCGCGCCGTGGAGATCGCCCGAAGCCTCACCGGCGACAATCAGAACCCGCTTGTTCATCGTACCGTAGCGGCGCGGACCTAGGCGCTAGGTTCCCGGAGGCCCCGAAGGGAATGGGTACATCAGCCAGGCGAGAAGGATACCGCCACCCATGAGGCCGATAAACAGCTGAACGAACAACCGTATTCGCGCGGCCCTGGTTCGACGCCACAGAAAGGCGAAGAACGTGCTGACGATCAAGGCATACACGGTCATGAGCAAGACGTGGTTGACCGGCATCTCGCTACCCTAGTCCTTCTGCCCGGTGGCCAGATCCCAGCAATCCAGGACCAGCAACAGGTTCATCAGGCCGGCAGTGAGAATGAAGGCACTGCCGTACTCGTACGCCGGCGCCGTAATCTCCCCGGCGTAGCCCGCCAAGTAGCGCAGCACGAAGTAAGGGAACCCCACGCCCATCGATGCCAGTGTCGCCAGAACCGTAAGCGGTCGATCTCCAACGACCGTGTACAGATTGCCGTCCAGGCTGTAGCCGATCCAGAGGGAGACGAGGACGAGAGCCGAGAAAAGCAACGCGCGGCGGCGTTTCCCCAGATAGAAGTGGCCGGCTCCCGGAATCGCCCATGCCAGCAGAATCGTTCTCACGAGTTCACCCACTTTGGCGCCGGCGGCGCCGGAAATCTCTTTAGCTTGTTCTGCCACGAAAGCGCTGTCGCCGAGTCCCGACTACCCGTGAGTGTTCAACAGCTCCTTCAGTTCCTTGCCGGGTTTGAAGTAGGGAATCCGCTTGGGTGGAACATCGACACGATCACCGGTCTTGGGATTTCGGCCGATCCGGGGACCTCGATTGCGAATCCGAAAGCTGCCGAAGCCCCGCAATTCGATCTTGTCACCGTCTTTGAGCGAAGTAACGATGCTCTCGAAAACGGTGTTTACGATCAGTTCGGCGTGCTTCTTGGTGAGCTGTGTCGTTTTCGCCACCTCTTCAACCAGTTCCGCTTTCGTCATTCCTTTCGTCATCACCTACCTGGCTCCCCTCTCTATCTAGGTCTCCGTCTGTCGGGCATCGCAGAATGCACTATTCTAGGCGCGCTATTCTTCTTCGGCTGTCACTTTCTCCACTTCCGTCTCGTCTGAAGCATCGACGCCTTCCTCTTGCGCCTCTTCAGACGTCTCGGCCGCGGCCGTTTCCACCGCCGCTTCGCCCTCGTCCTCTTCGGCCTCGGCCTCCGGCGTGATCTCGGCGGCATCTGCGACAGGGGCGACCGGGGCGGCCTCGACGCTCGGCTCCGCTTCAGCCGAAACCTCGGTCGCAGAAGCCTCGGATGGCACCTCGTCCTCCACTGACTCGTCCGTGGACTCCGTGGTGCCGAGCTCGCGCTCGTACTCCGCCTGGAGCACCGCCACCTCATCCTCGTTCGGCTGGTCTACTCCACGCATGGTCAGACCGATCTTCTTATCGTCTTCTTCGATCCTGAGGATTCTCGCAGAGGCCCAATCTCCAACGCTGTAGAGATCCACCAAGGACTCGCCTTCGAGGTCGATCTCGCTGACGTGAGCCAGGCCCTCGAGGCCGCTCGCTATCTCGACGAACAACCCGAAGTCGGTGACGTTGACGACTCTTCCGGTAACCCTGTCACCGACCTTGTGAGCCGAAGCGAAGTCGTCCCACTCATTGGGCATGAACTCCTTGATCGACAGCGACACGCGCTGATTCTCGACATCGATACCGGTAATACGAGCCTTGATCTTGTCGCCCTTGTTGAGGACCTCGCCGGGGTGCTTGACACGCTTCGTCCAGCTCATATCCGAGACGTGGATCAAGCCGTCGATCTCGTCGGTGATCTGCACGAAGGCGCCGAACTCGGTGAGGTTCCTGACCTCGCCGTCGATCACATGGCCCACCGGATGGGACACCGAAAGCTCTTCCCAAGGATTCCGCTCAGCCTGACGCAACGAGAGACTGATCCGGCGCTGGTTGAGGTCCAGCTCCGAGACGATCGCCTCGATCTCGTCGCCGACTTCCAGGATCTTGGACGGGTTCACGACTTTCTTGGTCCACGACATTTCGCTGACGTGAATCAGGCCCTCGACACCGTCCTCGAGCTCTATGAAGGCACCGTAGTCGACCAGGCTGACAACCTTGCCGCGCACCCTCGAGCCGAGTGGATATTTCTTCTCCACGACGCTCCAGGGGTCCTCGGAACGCTGCTTGTAGCCCAGCGAAACCCTCTCCGAGGCCGCATCGAACTTGAGCACAACGACCTCGACCTCGTCGCCGACACCGAAATACTCCGAGGGGTGATTGACCCTTCCCCATGAGATATCGGTGATGTGCAGCAGGCCGTCGATTCCACCGAGGTCGACGAAGACTCCATAGTCGGTGATGTTCTTGACCACCCCCTGGATTCGCGCACCTTCGGCGAGCCGGTCCAGGGTCTCCGCCTTCTTCTTGGCGAATTCCTTTTCCAGTACCGCCTTGCGGGACAGCACAACATTGTTGCGACGCCGGTCGATGCTGATGACTTTGAATTCCAGCTCTTCACCGCACAGCGACTCGAGATTCTTGATCGGCTTGATATCGACCAGCGAACCAGGCAGAAAAGCTCGAATCCCGATGTCGACGGTCAAGCCGCCCTTAATTCGCTCGAGGACTCGCCCCTGAATGATCTCACCGGCGTTATGGCTGCGTTCCACTTCGGCCCAGACCTTCATCCTCTCGGCTTTGCGCTTCGAGAGCAGCACGTGGCCCTCGCCGTCTTCGGCCTTCTCCAAGAGAACGTCAACGTCCTGGCCGACTTCGACGTCGACCTTGCCGTCTCGCTTCGAGAATTCCGCTATTGGCACCAGTCCTTCGGACTTGTAGCCCACATCAATGATGACGTGATTGTTGGTTACATCGATCACCTTGCCGGTGACGATCTCGCCTTCACTCAGATGACGCATGCTCGCGTCGTAGAGCGCGACCATCTCGTCGTAGTTCATCTCTTCCTGAGTGTCGGTAGCGGCTGGAACGTCGGCCTCATTGGGCGACTCCGGCCGCTCTTCCGTCGGGTTCATCTAACAATACCTCCTAGTGCGATTTGATCGGGCCGAGAGCCCGTCGCCCGCGCGTTTTGCGGGTGCCGAGTACCACCTAAGCGCTTGGAAACTCGGAATTTGGGAGTATAGACACCCCTCTGAACGAGTGTCAAGAAATCGTTCGCCTCGACAACGGAGGCTCATTTTCGAGCGGCCGCGGACTCCCGCGACCGCCCCGGCTCGGTGGCCTCGAGCGCGACCTGGATTTCGGCGCGAACCTTGGCCACGGCTTCTCTGGCCAGTGCCGCTTCGAGCCTGGACCGGCGACCGTGGATCGTCTCGTCGTCGCTCACAACGAGCCGGCCCAGGGCCCATGCCGCGTGCTGCCGCACACCATCGTCATCGTCTTCGAGAGCCTCCGAGAGCGGCTCGAGATACAGACGATCCGCCCTGTTTCCCATGGCCACGGCCGTGTTTCGCTTGAGGCCCTCGAGTTTTGCCCGCTTCATCGGGCTGCCCCGGAATCTTTCCACGTATTCCTCGCGGTCGAGCCGAAGCAAGTCGGTCAGCGAGAGCTCGCGCCGTTTGTCGGCCAGCTCGAGCTCCGGATGGTGGGCCGGCTCCAGGTCGACGTTGGCCGGACAAACTTCCTGACAAACGTCACAGCCGAACACCCAGTCGCCGATCCCCGGGCGCACGGCCTCCGGAATCGTCCCCCGATGCTCGATGGTCCAGTAACTTATGCACAGCCGGCTATCCAATCGATACGGCTCGATGAGAGCTCCGGTGGGGCAAGCTTCGAGACACCGGGTGCAGGTCCCGCAGAGATCCGCGATCGGAGAGTCGGGCTCCAGCTCCGCCGTTGTGAGGACCTCGCCGAGCAGGAAGTACGACCCCATCTCCGCATCCAGCAGATTGCAGTTCTTCCCGAAGGCTCCCAGACCGGCCTTGGCCGCTAAATCCCTCTCCAAGACCGGTCCGGTATCGACATAGCGCCTGGTTCTCGTGCCAGGAATCGCCGCGGCGATCTCCTTCTCGAGCCGCTCCAGACGTTCGAGCATCACGTCGTGGTAATCGAGCCCTCGAGCGTAGCGGGCGACTCCGGACCAGAGATCGTCGCCGGCTTCCGCTTCCGGCAGAGCCCCCGACAGCGGCCAGTAACGCAAAGCCACGCACAGGGCGCTTTGCGCGCCGGGAAGCACTTCTTTGGGGTCGAGCCGCTTCTCCACCCGCCGCGCCAGGTACCCCATGCCTGCCTGCTCACCGTCCGCCAGCCATTTGAGAAAGGCCCGACCGGTTGCGGCCGGACCAACCGCGGCCACGCCGACGCGATCGAAGCCGATGCGCTCGGCGACTCGCTTAAGGCTCTCGGCCCGAGTCATCTCGACCGCGCTCCAGCGACACCAGCGTATCGGTGCCCAGGTAGCCGCCTCCCTGGTTGTAGTACCAGGCTCGCCTCTTCGGCAGCCTGAGGACGCCCACCGCCGCGATGTCCTGGAGCGTTATGTGCTCGCCGTCGTTCTTGCTCTCGTCATGAAAGAACCGGTAACCCACGAGGGCCGAGGTCACCGGGTCGAAGTAGAAGTACCAAGTGTCGCCGCCCACCGCCTCGTCATAGGTGACCTTGAGGGAAAGCACGTCGAGGCCCTGAAACTCGGTCGCCACCACCTCTTCGGCTAGGTGAGTACCGGCATCTCGGAGCTTCATCGGCAGGCCCCACAGATAGGTGTAGTAATTCCGAATCCACCTCAGACGCTCGCAGGTGAGCCGGTGCTCGTCTCGCTCGCCGTCGGTGATGTTTGTTCGGCCGTCGAGAAGAAGCTCGCAGCTCTTGCCATCGAGGCCTCCGGCGAGCCGATGGCCATCGCGGGTCGTCGACCAAGAGAATCGCTCGCCGGCGATATCGATTCCGACCTCCGTCGTCCGGGCGGGTCCCTCGGGCCGGGTCTCCTCGATCGTCAACTCGAGCGCGGTCGAGCTCCAAACGCCCTCCGGGTCATGAACAGCGATTGACGCCGCCATCAACTCTTCACCCGAGGGCAAGCCTGCGGCTTCACAGATCGCAGAGCACATAACGAACGGAAAAAACCATGCGAAGCCTCGGCGGCCGAGATTCATAAGGCCGATTCTAGACAATCTCCGCGCATCTCTTCCGCCCGGAATCAGCGTAATCGCCAACCCTTCGGCTCCAACCCGAGCGCGCCGGCGTAGCGATCGAGAGCGCTGCGGGCGGCCTCGCCGTCCGCGGGGGTCGATGGACGACCGTCTCCGGTGCCCTCGAAGCGGCACGAAAGGACGCGCAGCGCTCGTTTCTTGCGATCGGCCTTCAGGTCGAAACGCGCCACAAAGCGCTCGCCGGCGAGCACCGGCAGGCAGTAGTAGCCGTAGATTCGCCTGGGTGCCGGCTTGAAGATCTCGAGCATCTGCTCGAAACCGAAGAGGCGTTTGACCCTGAGCCGGTCCCATAACACCGGATCGAAAGGCGACAGCAGCACGCCCCTGTCCCGGCGCGGCCGGACTCTCTCGAGCCGCGCGGCCAGTTCGAGGTGACTCGTCCGAATCCAGCCCGGCGTCGGCTGGCCGGCCGGATTCTCGAGCCCGCAGCGCACGATCTCGCCGCGCTCCGACAGACGACCGAGCGCTCCGAGAATCTCCTTCTTCCGATTCACCAGCCGCCAGGTCTGGGCCAGCGTGCCGGTGGGTGCCCAACCGTGCCCATCGAGGGCTTTGAGAAGCAAAACGTCTTGAGCATCGCGCTTCCCGAGCGGATGCGACCGAACGGACTCCGGGATCACGCGCTCCGCCAGGTCGTAGGTCCTCTGAAAATTCCTGCGCTCCCGGATGGCGAGCTCCCCACTGGACCACAGCGCCAGGGCCACGCGCTTGGCCACTTTGAGGTCCCACCAGCCACTGCTGCCCTTTCCCTCCATGTCCACCGAGCGCAGGGGCCCTTCTTCCCGAATGCGCTGGCGCAGTCTCTGCGCCACCCTTCGGTTGCGAGCCACGACGTTGCCCCACCAAGGGTGCCGTCCCAGGAACTCCCGGCGGCGAAACTCGAAGGCCGGATATAGCTCGATGGGCATCCAGCTCGCCTCGTGCCCCCAGTACTCGAAAACCGGCTCGCCCGGCTGCAGCAGTTCTTCACCCAGCGTCGGATCCAAGCCCTCGAGCCGCGAAAGCAGGACGATGGCGTGACTTCGAGCACCGGCGATAGCAACGGTATCGAGCTGGAGATAGCCGAAGCCCCGCACCACTGAATGAGCGGCCTCGCGCGCCCGCGCCCCCCGCCCTTTCGCTCGCCTCGGCAAACCGGTCCACTCCGGCTTCAAAAGGCCGGCTCGGCACAACGCCAGCCGCCGCGCCGATCTGATGCTGAGCGTCTCCACGGAGGCACATCTTGCCACGGTCCGAGAACTGCGCCGCTCAGCCGTCTTCCGAAGCGTTCGGCTGCGACCCGACTTCGGTTGTGATCTCGGCGATGACCTCATCCACCGAGAGCTCGCCGGTGTCGATGACACGGTAGGTCTCGTCCCAACTCAGGGGCGAGTCGTCTCTCGAACTGTCGCGCTCGTCACGCTCGCGGACCTCGCGCTCGATGTCGGCCAAGTCGGGGGTCTCGACACCGGCCTGCCGCAACTGACGCCAACGGCGCTCGGCTCGGACCTCGGGTGCGGCGGTCAGGAAGAACTTGAAGGGCGTTTCCGGCACCACCCGGGTGCCGATATCGCGGCCCTCGAGGACTCCTCCCCGCTCCATCGCACAGGACCTCTGGAGCCGCCGCATCTGCTCACGCACACCGGGATAGGCCGAGATCTTGGAGGTCGCGTCGGTGACCCTCAGACCGTAGATCCGCGCGCCCACCGGCTCGCCGCCAACTTGAATCGCGAACGACCCGTCCTCGAGCGGCTGGAGATGAAGGTCGAAGGATGCCGCCAGATCCTCGACCGAGTCCCTATCCTCGGGATCGATACCTCGCTCGAGGACCTCGAGACCGAGAGCGCGATACATGGCTCCGGTCTCGAGGTAAGGCAAGCCCAGCTCCCGAGCCACGGCCCGGGCGACCGTGGATTTGCCGACTCCCGACGGCCCATCGATCGCGATGATCATCGTGCCGCTCACGTCCGTCTCTTTCTCGCGGGCGGTCCTTTCGGGGAGCTCACGCCTGCCAGCTGGCGGACCTCGGCCTCGGACAGGTCCCGAAAGGCCCCTCGCGGCAGATCGCGATCCCCGACGCGCCCGATCGCGGTGCGACGCAAACGCAACACGGGATGACCGATCCGAGCGAACATCTCTCGAATCTGCCTTGTTCTGCCCTCCGTGAGCTCGACTCTCCACCAGGTGTTGGACTCCGCCGCACGCCGGCCCCGGGTGCCCCCCAGAGCCGCGATTCGGGCCGGCCGGGTGCGCCTGCGGTCGAGCCTGATTCCTGACCTGAGCCTCTGGATCGAGTCCTCCGAAGGCCTTCCCTTCACCTTTACCTCGTAGGTCTTGGCACAGCCGTGCCGAGGATGACTCACAAGCTGCGCGAGGTCGCCGTCATCGGTCAAGAGCAGCAGGCCCTCGGTCTCGAAATCCAGCCGACCGACCGCAAACAGGCCCCGCCGAGCCTGGGGCGGCAACAGGTCGAACACCGTCGCGCGACCCTCCGGGTCGGACTTCGTGGTCATGTATCCGGCCGGCTTGTTGAGCAGCAGGTAGCGGTTGCGCTCAGGCTTCTGAATGCGCTTACCGTCGACCTTGACGAAATCGGTGCGCAGGTCGACCTTCTGTCCGATCCGTGCGATCTCGCCGTTGACCGTCACCCGTCCCTGTCGGATCAACTCCTCGGACGCGCGGCGCGAGGCCACACCGGATCTGGCAAGAGCCTTCTGGAGCCTCTCCACGCCCTCAGAATCCCGACTCACCCCTCCTCCGGAGTCTCGGGTTCGGCCGCGGCGGGCCCGGACTCTCCAGCCTGCGGTGACTCGCCAGAGACCGATTCGGCCGTGGACGCCCTCTCCTCGAAGGGCAGCACGTCCGCCTCGATGGTTGCCATTTGTCCGAAGGTCTCTTCGAACTCCTCGAGGGGCGGCAGGTCGTCAAGGCTCTTGAGTCCGAAATGCATCAGGAACTCTCGCGTCGTCGCATAGAGAAACGGTTTACCCACGACCAGTTTGCGCCCAGCGATCCGAATCAGCCGCTTCTCCAGCAATGTCCGCAGCACACCGCTCGAGCTCACGCTGCGCAGCTCCTGGATCTCGGGTCCGGTGACCGGCTGTCGATAGGCGATGATCGCCAGGGTCTCGAGAGCGGGCATCGACAACCGGTTCTGGCCGGTGATCTCGAACAGCTTGCGCAGGTAGCCGTGAAGCTCCGGCCGAGTTACCAAGCGGAGGCCGCTGGCCACCTCCTCGACTACTACGCCCCGATTCGCATCCGCCCGGTAGCGTGCGAGAACTCTCTCCAGAGCGGCGCTGGCTTCCTCGCGAGCGCGAGCTCCGAAGACCTCCAGAATCTTGCGCCGTCGTATCGGCTGGGGTGTCACGAACAGGGCCGCCTCGATCGCGGCTTCGATTTCCTGAGGATCCGTCATGTCATTGCGTCCCAATTGATTCGACTGCCTATCCAGTAATGGCTTCAAGCTCGTGGGGCTCGAGTTGCCGGTCCGTCCGGTACATCAGAACCTGTTTCGTCGAAGTCTGGTGCAGGTGGATGAGACTAAGCCGTGACAGCTCCAAAACGGCGAGAAACGCGGCGACAGCCTCGGCCCGGCAGCTCCTCCCACCCAGATCGTCGAGCAGATCCACCGGACGGCCTCCGGCGAGCGCTCCGAGGAGGCGCTCGAACTGGTCCCGGGTCGAAAAGCTCTCGGCGCTCAGGTGAAGAGCCGGCGGGTGCTCGCGGTCGTAGCGAACCAGAACGGACTTGAGTGCGCCGAGAAGATCGTAGAGCGATATCTCGCTGAGATCGACGGCTTCGTCGTCTCCGCCCGAGAGCCGCTCCTCGGGCCGCGTCCAGACTCCGCGCCGTACGCTGTGAATCTCGGCGAGCGACTGGGCGGCGTCCTTGAGCTTGCGGTACTCGAGAAGTCGCTCTACCAGATCCTGGCGCGGGTCCTCTTCCTCGCCATGTTCGTCCTTGGTGGCCGGCAGAAGCAGCTTCGACTTCAGGTGAATCAGATACGCCGCCTCGTAGACGTAGTCGGCGGCGATGTCCAAATTGAGCTCCTCCATGAGACCGAGGTATTCCTGGAACTGGTCACAGATCAGCGCCACCGGGATGTCGGTGATCTCGACTTCGTTGATCCGAACCAGATGCAGCAAGAGGTCGAGCGGGCCCTCAAAGGCCGGCAACTTGACCCGCCAGTCTGCGGGGAGAGCGCCGGCCGGAGTCACTCGGCAACCGCCTTCGGCTCGAGGCGGTCGTAGTCCAGTTTCATGCCTTCACGGACTCTGGCCATGGTCTCCGCCGCTCTTTCCCGAGCCCTGTCGCTCCCCTTCTTCAAGATATTGAGGAGCTCGCCCTTGTCTGCGGCGAGCTCTTCCCGCCGGCGGCGAATCGGCTCCAGGAAGGCGATCAGCTGATCGGCGATCAGTGCCTTGTCGTCGACACAGCCGATCTGCGCCAGCGGACACTCTCGCAGAACCCGTTGCTTGACCTCCGGCGTCGAGACCAGCTCATGGAACTCGAAGAGGTTGCAGGTGTCGGGGTGCCCCGGGTCGGTCCGGCGCAACCGAGTCGGATCGGTGAACATGCTCTTGCACTTGAGCCTGATCTCGTCGGGAGTATCGGCCAGGTCGATCGCGTTGCCGTAGGACTTGGACATCTTGCGCCCATCGAGGCCCGGCACTTTGGGCGTCGGAGTGAACAGGGCCTTCGGCTCGGGGAATATGTCGCCGAACTTGCCGTTGAAGCGCCGCGTGATTTCGCGGCTCAACTCGAGATGGCTGGCCTGATCCTCCCCCACCGGAACGAAATCGGCCCTGTAGAGCAGGATGTCGGCCGTCTGCAGCACGGGATAGCCCAGAAAACCGTAGGTCGACAGATCTCGCTTCTTGAGCTCGCGGATCTGATCCTTGTAGGTGGGGACCCGCTCGAGCCAGCCCAACGGCGTCATCATAGAGAGCAGAAGATGCAGCTCGGCGTGCTCGGGCACGAACGACTGCAAGAAGATCACCGAGCGCTCGGGGTCGAGGCCGGCCGCCAGCCAGTCGGCCAGCACCTCGAGAGAGTTCTCGGCGACCTGGGTCGTGTCGTCGTAATCGGTGGTCAGGGCATGCCAGTCCGCGATGAAGTAGTAGCACCGGTATTTCCCCTGGAGGTCCACCCAGTTCTTGACCGCGCCAAAGTAGTTTCCCAGATGTAGCCTTCCGGTCGCACGATTCCCGGAGAGCACAACTTTTTCCTGCACCACAAATACCTCGTTAGCCTGAGATCTGAATTACCAGAGCGATGATCAGATAGACCGGCAGCACCATCACGGAGAGCACATTCAAAGCCGCCAGCGCGAGCACGATCATAAAGCCATAGGGCCGGATTACCGAATACTTGCTCGCCCAGGCTCTTGGCAAGAGATGAAGAGTCACCTGCCCGCCGTCGAAGGGTGGAACCGGGATCATGTTGAAGACGCCAAGAAAGCCGTTCAAGAAGGCGAACTGGACCATCGTGTAGAGGATCGGGAAGTTCGCCCCCTGCGCCGCGCCATCGATGTCGCCAACCAGGCACAGACCCGCGGTGCGTGCCCCATCCGGTCCAAGCACCGAGATCACCGCGGAGAGCGACACCAGGGCCGCCATGCCCACCAGCAGGTTGGACAGTGGCCCCGCCAGAACCACCCGCAGGTGGTCCCTGTCCGGGTGCCGGAGGCTCCCTACCCTGACCGGAGTCGGCTTGGCCCAGCCGAACACGGGACCGCCGGCGAAGATCAGAACCACGGGGACCACGATCGAGCCCAGAACGTCGATATGCCGCAGTGGGTTGAACGAAATCCTACCGAGCTCCGCACCGGTCGAGTCGCCCGCGCGCAGCGCCGTGATGGCGTGAGCGGATTCGTGAATCGAGATGGCTAGGAGTAGAACCAGGAACTGGATGGCTCCGGCGAAGAGTCCGTTCTGGCCGGAATCGAGCATCAGGGCCCGATTCCCTCGCGCTCGCGCACGCTTCGATTCGCGAGGTTCATCAGATTCTCGTTCTGGGTCAGCACCAGAAACTCGAGGTACAGCGCCCTGAACTGCGCGGCCACGGCCAAGTAGAACAGGCTCCAGTGGACCCACTTGGGCAGGACCCGGGTCTCGACGCCTCCGCCGAGGATGAAAGTGGCCATCGCGAGACCCATCGCGATCATCAACCACGGGTAGGACCGGTTCTTGAACTCCTTGGTCCTCTCGATCCACTCTTCCGGCAGTCCGTGCTCGGCCACCGCCTCTTTGAGCACCTTTCCGGTACCGATTAGATAGAACATGATCCAGGAGTGCGAGAACAGGAGTAGGAAGCCCGCGGCCAGACCCAGCACGACATGCCGGTCCACGGTCGGCGAATCGACAACCATGTAACCGAGGACACCCGTGGCGATAAACGCGAGCGTCGCCAGAGCTCCGACCATCAGCAGGGCTCGTCCCATCATCTCTAAGTGTCCTCTCTGAGCATTCCGTGTTTCGAGGGCTCGACGGCCTCTTCCCAGAGGCTCGCCACCTGCTCCGGCCTGTAGTCGCGCTCCAAGCGCTCGCGTCCAGCGGCTCCTCTCCGACGCGCTTCCGTCGGGTCGCCCAAGGCGTCCTCGAGGGCCCGAGCAAGAGCCACCGGATCCTCGCACGGAACCAGCCACCCGGTCTCGCCGTCTAGCACGACCTCGGGGATTCCGCTGACCGCGCTGGCAGCCACGGCGAGACCGCGCTGCATGGCCTCGACAATCACCAGCGGCATTCCCTCGTAGAGAGACGGAACGACCAGGACCGTGGACGAGTCCATCAGGGCCTGGACCTCCTCGCGGGACCTGCGCCCCAGAAACTGCACCCGATCCTCGAGGCCAAGCTCTCGCGAAACCCGCTCGAGGCGGAGACGATGCTCGCCGTCGCCGACAACCAGGAGGCGGGCCTCGAACCCGGACGACTCCAACAAGGAGACGGCGTGAAGCGCAACCTCGACCCCCTTGCGCAGGCGCAAGCGCCCGACGAAGAGCGCTGCTGGATGGCGGGGAACAGCGCCGGCCTCTGGACTCCGGTCCACGGGCGCCGTCGCATTCGGCACCACCCAGACCTTCGAAACACCGTAGTCGCGCCGCAGCTCCGCAGCGGTGGCTGCGCTCGGAGCCAGAACGGCGTCCGCAAGCCAGGCGGTCAACCAACCCAAGGCGATCTGCAACGGTGCCTTGAACCAGCGAAACCGCCGCTCTTCCCAGCCCGGCCGTCCCAGCACCCGACCCTCATGACGAATTGCGCGAACCGCGAGGAATTCCTGCCAGTAGCTCACCTGCAACAGAGCCAGCAGCTTGGGCTCGGGGCATAGAGCCGAGCCCAACGTCTTCAACGTCAAGGCCGCCAGCGCTCCATCGGACTCGTGCACCTGCACCACCTCCGGCCGGAAGCGGCGCACCTCACGAAGAAACGGAGGCACGACGGCGAGCGGAAAAAACAGCTTCGGTCCGCGGGCTCCACCCACGCCCCGCCCCAGGATCCGGACCTCGTGTCCTCGCTCCTCCAGGCCACGTGAGAGCTGCAGCACCTGCTCTCCGACCCCCGAAAGATCTTCGGGAGGTAGGGTGTTCGCCACCAGGAGGATTTTCATCCGCCCGCCAGGTGCTCCTGGGCGCCGACCCGTGATTCGAGATCCGCGAGAAAGCCCTCCCCGTCCCGGGGCCGGTCCCTGACCAGGCGGCGCGCGTCTTGTCGTGCCAGCTCTATCCAGTTCCGGTGCTTGGCGAGATCGGTGAGGCGCAAATTGGGCACTCCGGCTTGGCGCGTGCCGAGAAGATCGCCTGGTCCTCTCATCTGCAAATCCGCTTCGGCCAACTCGAAGCCGTCATGGGTCGAACAGAAGGCGCGCAAGCGCGCCTGCGCGTCTTCCGAAAGCCGTCCGTGGATCGCGATACACGTCGAGGGCCGGTCGCTCCGACCGACCCGGCCTCTGAGCTGGTGGAGTTGAGCCAGACCGAATCTCTCGGCGCTTTCGATCACCATCACGGTTGCCTCCGGTACGTCGACCCCGACCTCGATCAGCGTCGTGGCGATCAGAACCCCAGAGCCCCCCTGCGCGAAGGACTTCATCAACCTGGATTTGGTCGCCGAGTCCATTCGTCCATGCAAAACGGTTGGCCGGTGGGCGGCGAGCCGCGCGGCGAGATCTCGCCCCAGTCCCTCGACCGCTTCAGCCTCGACGCGGTCGCTCTCTTCGATCAATGGCAGCACGACAAAGGCCTTGTTCCCGCGTTCGAGCTCGCCCCGCAGCCACTCGTATACCTCGTCCCGCGCTTCGAAAGACTCTACTCTGGTTTCGACCGGCCGTCGTCCGGGAGGCAGCTCGTCAATGACCGAGAGAGACAGGTCTCCATAGATAGTCATGGCCAAGGACCGTGGAATCGGTGTCGCGGTCATCACCAGAAGGTCAGGCCGTTCTCCCTTGGCGAGTAGCTCTCGACGCTGAGCCACGCCGAAGCGGTGCTGCTCGTCCACCACCGCTAGGGCGAGGCGCTCGAACTCGACCGCATTCTGCATCAACGCGTGGGTACCGACGGCCAGTTGCGCGCGGCCGCTTCGCAGATCCTCACGGGCCTCCCGCGTGGCAGCCGACGAGGTCAACAATCTCAAGCCATAGCGATCGCCTAGAAGGCTGCTGAGGCTGGCATGATGCTGCTCGGCGAGAAGCTCGGTGGGCGCCATCAGAGCCGCCTGAAGACCGCTCTCGGCAGCCGCAGCCATCGCGACGCCGGCGACCACCGTCTTACCACTACCGACATCTCCCTGCAGCAATCGCATCATCGGCGAGCGACGATCCAGGTCGGCGATGATCTCGTCGAGGACCCTGTCCTGGGAGGCGGTGAGGCAAAACGGCAGGTGCCCCGCCACCCGGGCTCGAACGCCCGTGAGGTCAGCGTAGCCATGGCTCTTCTCCAGGCTGCGGACTCCGCTGCGCGCGAGCGCAAGCTCGGTCTGCAATCGGAGCAGCTCTCCGTAGACCAGCCGGCAGTGAGCACGGCTCTCACGAGCGTTGAGCTCCTCCACGGCGCCATCTCGAGCGGGCCTATGAAGCTCTCTGAGCGCGTCTCCGAGCGCGGGCAGATCGTGCTCCTTTCTTAGGTCGGCCGGTAGAGGCTCTTCGAGATCGCGCAGCACGATCGATTGCACCGCGTTCTGAACGATTTGCCTGACGAGCGCGGGCCCCAGGCTCCCGATTGCTGAATACACGGGCACGATGTTGGTGCCGAGTCTGGCTTTGTCGCGCGGCTCGAGGCTCGGGTTCACCAGCTCCAGGATCTCGCCTCTGCGCCGGACCTTCCCGTGCAGAAGATACTCGGCGCCCTCCGTGACCGTGCCCGCCAGATACGGCCGATTGAACCAAGCTACGGCGAGGCTGCCCTTGGCACCGCACAATGTCGCCCTGACCAGCGTCATTCGACGGCGATACACACGAACCGTATTCACCTTTTCCAGCCTACCGACGAGCGTGTAGGCACCCTCGACGTCGACCTCGCCCACCTCGGTCACGGTTCGCCGGTCTTCGTAACGGAGAGGCAGGTGCAGTATGAGGTCCAGAATGGTCTCTACGCCGGCTTCCCGCAGAGCCTTCTCGCGCGCCGGCCCAATGCCTTTGAGCGCGCTCACGGGGCTGTGCGCGGCCAGCGCCTCGCCGCTCGAATCTCTTGTCATCGACCCGGGGAGTCGTTCGCGACTAGGCTGTGAACTCCAACGTGACCAAGCCGAACCGAACGCGATCGCCCGAGGCCATGCGTGCCGGCACGCCGGTCCCCAACCGGTCCTCGTTCAGAAAGGTGCCGTTGGTCGTACTGATGTCCTCGGCCAGAAAATAGGCATCGCCTTCCGGGTAGATCCGAGCGTGCTGTCGGCTGCAAGAGCGCTCGGGATCGATCGGCGTCAGATCGACCGTCGGCTTGATACCGGTAATCGGGTCTCGTCTGCCGACCAGAGACGTTTCCTCACGCATCAAGTTGAACACGACCCCGGTGCCGGGATGCACGAGGCGAGGTCCTCCGGCAACCGCCACCGAAGCCCTGGGTTCCTCCTCTTGCCCGGCCGGGCTGAGCGCGCCCGTTTGCCCGGCATCCGTGACTTCGGAAGCCGGCGGCACGGGGGCGCCGCGCTCCAGGAGAAGCTCCTCGAGACGGCGGACCCGTTGGGAGAGCTTGCGCATGATTCGAATCGCCACTTCCGGGTCCTTGCGAAGCAGTCGGCTGAACGTGGCTTCGTTGATTTGAACCAGCTTCGAATCGACGGCGGCCCGAGCCGACGCGGTTCTCGCGGCGCCCTCGAGAATCGCCATCTCACCGAAGAAATCCCCCTTCTCCAGCACCGCTATGGGTCTGGGGTCTATGTCGGTGTTCATGATCTCGATGGCACCCTCGTGGATAACGTACATCTCGGTGCCGAGATCGCCCTGCTCGAAGACGTAGTCTCCCTTGGCGAGCTCCACGACTCGGCGCTGAGGCGAAGCCGCGCTGGTCGTCTTGAATCGGGCTTTCACCTTTGCCAAGTTCTTCCCCCCTCGACCCCGAGCTCGAGGATTCCGGCCTCGAGGTCGAGCACTGCCTCGGCTCCCAGAGGGAGCGTCAGGTTCGGTCTGCAGTGGCCGCTCGCCGCCCCCCAGGCCGCCGGGCAGCCGACCTCACGACCGAAGCCCTCCAGCAGGGTCGACACGCCGTTCGTCACGGAATCTGATTCGAGGAGCTCGATGCGACCGGCAACCATGGCGTTGATTTCGGAGAGGCTACCCGAGAGCCTCAGCTGGGTCAACATTCGATCGAGTCTGTAGAGCGGCTCGGCAACGTCCTCCCAGAACAGCACCGCGCCCTTCAAATCGGCGGCGAGCTCGGTACCGGCGGTCGCCGCCAAGAGGCTCAGGCAACCGCCCTTGAGAACACCACGAGCGGTTCCGCCGCTACCTTCGACGGCCACCTCGAGGGCCTGTGCGCCGGTAAGAGCACCCCAGAGCGACTCCCGCTCCTCGGCCCGGAGGCCATCCGCGCACTCGACGGCCACCATCGGACCATGAAAGGCCACTAGGCCCAGCCGGTCGACGACCAGATTCAAGAACGGAGTCACGTCGGAGTAACCGACATAGGCGCGGGGGAATCTGGCCAGGAGCCTCCAATCGATGCCGGAGAGCACGCGGAGAATGCCGTGCCCGCCCCGGGCGAAAAAGATCGCCTTGAGGTCCGGATTGGCGGCCAGGGCCATGAAGGCGTCCAGGCGCTCACCGTCGCCACCGGCAAAGAGACCGGCGTTGCTGTCGAGATTGGTTGCCAGGACCGGCTTCAGACCCAGGCCGGCCAGCGTCTCGATGCCCGCCTCGAGAGCCGCCGGATCCACCGGACCCGACAGTGCGGCCACGCCCACCGGATCGCCTTCGGCCAACGGCGGTGGAAAACTTGCGGCAGGCATGAAGAGAGTCTGCTGATGAAAGAAGATGGCCGGAGAGCTCTGTAAGCCGGATTCTGTCCCCGCCGAAGCGGGTGACGGTCATTCCTCTGCGAACGGCGTTGCCACCGTCCTCTAGCAACCTACCCGAAAACGCGTGCTCGGGAGGGAACCTCCAGAGCCCTCGGGACGGGTGGCCCGAAGTCGTTTTCCTATTCGGTCTTGCTCCGCATGGGGTTTGCCGTGCCTCGTCCGTCGCCGGCCGAGCGGTGCGCTCTTACCGCACCGTTTCACCCTTGCCCGGGTGGCTACGCCCCTCAGGCGGTCTACTCTCTGCTGCACTTTCCGTCGCGTCGCCGCGCCTCGCCGTTAGCGAGCATGCTACCCGTAGGAGTCCGGACTTTCCTCTCCCGCCCAAATGGCGAAAGCGACCGTCCTGAGCTCTCCTGCCTCGTCTATGTTACCTCTTTGGAGTCCGAGCCGCCGAGAAGCTTGCGCCACCATGGAACATCGGCTTCCTTCTGCTTGACTTTAGCGTCAACCCTCTGCAGGCCGCTCGCCGCCTCGGGATGCCCGGGCAGAATACCCAGAGCGGCCTGGTACTCGGCTCGTGCTCGCGCCCGGTGGCCGGCCCTCTCGTAGACGGCTCCCAGCGCCGCACGAAGGTCGGCGTCCTTGGGACTGAGCTGAATGGCTCGACCGTAGCTCGAGATGGCCTTGTCGTACCACTGCGGATTCTGGGACTGGCATTCGGCCAGAAGCGCGAAGTATTCGGGTCTTGCTTCCATTCGAATCGCCTGATTCAACAACTCGATCGCGTAGTAGTAGTCTTGGCGATTGACCAACTGCTTTGCCATGTGGAAGTTCCGGCCGGCAAGCTCCTCGACCTCTTCTTTGCGCGACTCCTCGCTACGACCGAACAGGCTGCCGTCGCCGAAGGCCCCCACCTTCTGCAGGTACTGGCCACGTCGATCCTGGTCACTCAAGGTCAAATAGGCCTCCGTGGCACTCTCGAACAGCAGCACGACTCCAGCCTCCTTGCCTTCCAGACCGAGGCCCTTGGCATGGCTGGCGTGCACCAGCCGAGCCAGCCGCGTGTAGGCATCGTGAATCTCGTCGGCACTGGAGCCGACGCTGATCCCGAGCAGCTCGTAGTAGTTGAGCCCACCCAGACGCGCCATGAGATCCGCGAGTTTGCGCCGATGGGCCTCGGCGTCGATCTCGATGGGATTTCGTTTCAAGTCCTCCCCAATCCGAGCGTCGAAGCGCTCCAGAAGCTTGGGGCTCAGGAGCGAGCTCGGGTCGTCGCCCTGATGCCGCTGATAGGGGCGAATCAGGTCGATCGCGGCCATTCTGCAAAGCCTCTGGGCTACTCCGAGCGGCTCCATCTCCCGCAGGCGCAGCAGGTCCCGAACCGCCGCCGGCTGCTCCAGACGACTCAACAGGAAGGCCTCCTCCGGGTCGAGATGGACTTCTTCTGCGAGCGGCGCATTCACGTTGGCGATGTAGACCCGTTCCTCACCGCCCAGCGATCGCAGTAGCTGGAACTCGTCGAGTCCGCGCACTGCTCCCCACATGATCAAGGTAGCGGTCGTGACCGGCCCCAGGAGCTCCGTCGAAATCCCCGCGGTGCCCTCGGTAAAGTGATGATTCACCTCACCCAGCGCATCAAAGTAGTCGAGAACCTTGTCCATCCAATCCTGGCTGAGCGGCTCCGCCACCGACGGTGAGCCGGCCGCTTTGGCCAGCGCATGCTCGCGATCCAAATAGAGATCTCCGCTGACGAAGTAGAACAGTCGCTCCGCGCCGGCGGCTTCCACGGCGAGCTTCCCCGTGCGCCGTTCGAGCAAACACTCTCGCAACAGAGACAGAAGGGTCTGCCGCCCCCCGGAACTCGCACTCTCGATGGCCATACGCAGGAGATTGTAACGCGGTCAATCGAGCCGAGCCGCTGCCGAGGTCATCGCCGCATGCAGGCGCTCGCCGAGCCGCTCTCCCAGGACCTCCTGCAGCTCCGCGAGCTCGGCCTCTCGCACCCCGGCCAGGCTGCCGAATCTTGTGAGCAGAAGCCTTCGCCTTTTCGGCCCGATTCCGGCCACCGAATCCAAACCGCTGCGCAGGGTCGCTCTTCGGCGCCTGCTGCGATGCCGCGTAATCGCGAATCGGTGAGCCTCGTCGCGAATCCGCTGCAGCTGTTGCAGGCCCGGGTCCTTGCGCGGAAGGCGAGCCGGCTCGGGCCGGTCCACGAGGTAGAGCTCCTCTTCACGCTTCGCCAGAGCCACCACCGGGGTTTCCTCCACTCCCAGCTCCGCCAGCGCCCGCAGGCCGGCGTTGAGCTGCCCCCGGCCGCCATCGATCACGATCAGGTCGGGCATCTCGCCGACTTCATTCAGCCGGCGGCGGTAGCGCCGGAAGATGGCCTCTTGGAGAGAAGCGGTGTCGTCCGGACCCCGGTCGCCTCGGATATTGAAACTCCGGTACTCGGTCTTGCGCATGCGTCCGTCCTCGCAGACCACCATCGAAGCAACCTTCTTGTCGCCCTGAAAATTGGAGATGTCGAAGCCCTCGATTCTCTGGGGAAGGCCGTCGAGCGCAAGCAGATCTCTGAGGGCCTCCAGCCCCGCCTGGGCCGGGCCGGCGGTTCGGAACCGGCGCCTGTGCGCCAGCTTCGCGTTGCGGTTGGCGAGCTCGATCCGCTGGGCCTTGGGGCCTCGCGCAGGGAGACGTACGTAGACCCTCTCCCCCTTGCGCTCCGAGAGCCACGAGCAGAGCTCTGCTTCTCCGTCCACCGGAACCGGAAGGTGAATCTCCTTCGGGATGAAAGTCGTGCGATCGTAAACCTGCGGAAGAAGCTCGGAGAGCAGCCGCTCGACCGTGACCTCGTTGCGGTCTTCCCAGAAGATCTCGCGCCGATCCAGAACCTGCCCCCCCCTCATCACCAGGATGACCACTGCCGCATTCGGGCCCCGAACCTCGGCGCCGAAAATGTCGACGTCCTCACCTCGGGTCGAGGACAGCTTCCGTCGTTGACTCGCGCTCTCTACGTCGGAGATCAGGTCCCGCAGCCTGGCCGCCTCCTCGAACTCGAGTGCCTCGGACGCCGCCTTCATCGAACGCCTCAATCCGCGAATCAGCTCCTGGCTCCGGCCCTGGAGAAAGAGACGGGCCTCCTCGACCGCCGTCGAGTAGGCCTCGTGGCTGGTCAGACCGTCGACGCAGGGCCCCAGGCAGCGACGCATGTCGTAGTAGAGACAGGGCCTCGGCAGTTTGCCGTCGATCTCGATGGTACAGACCCTCACCTGGAACAGCTTCTGGACGAGTTTGATCGCCCGCCTGGCGATCCCCCCCGGCAGGTAGGGCCCAAAGTACTCGCCGCCATCGTCCCGGATCCTGCGAGTGAAGGCGATTCTCGGATAGCTGTCCGTCAGCGTTAACTTCAGGTAGGGATAGGTCTTGTCGTCGCGAAGCAGGATGTTGTAGCGAGGCTGCTTGCGCTTGATCCAGTTGTTTTCGAGAAGTAGCGCTTCCGCACCGCTGTCGGTCACCAGGAAGTCCAGGTCGTGCGCCTCCGAGAGCATCGCCTCCAGCCGCGGCTCGTGGCCACCCTTCAAGTAGCTCGCGACCCGCTTGCGCAGCGAGTTCGCCTTACCGACGTACAGTGGACGATCCTCGACGTCCTTGAAGATGTAGATCCCGGGCCGGGCCGGAAGCGCCTTGACTTTGCGAGCGACGCTAGCCTGCATCGATCATGGCCTCGGACGGCTACCCCGCCAGAATCTGGAGCTCCTTGAGCTCGCGCAACCTGTCGCGCAGCACGGCCGCCTGTTCGAACTCGAGATTCTTTGCCGCCCTGCGCATCTCTCTTTCCAACTCGACGATGCGCACATTCAACGGTCGGTCGGAATCCTCGGCGACCTCCGACAGGCGCATCAGCGAGCTGTCGTGGTAGTCGAGGTTGCTCATCTGGATCAGCGGGTTGTGGATGTCCTTGAGAATGGTCTTGGGCTCGATGCCGTGCTCGTCGTTGTGCTCGGCCTGTCGCTTGCGGCGCCGCTCGGTCTCGCTCATCGATCGCTGCATCGAGTCGGTCACCCTGTCGGCATAGAAGATCACGCGCCCGCCGACGTTGCGAGCGGCGCGACCGGCGGTCTGGATGAGCGATGTTTCGCTTCGCAGAAAGCCCTCTTTGTCGGCGTCAAGCACGGCGACCAGCGAAACCTCTGGCAGATCCAGCCCCTCACGCAGCAGGTTGATACCGACCAGGACGTCAAAATCGCCTCGCCTCAGGCCGGTGACGATCTCGACCCTCTCCAGAGTGTCGATATCACTGTGCAGGTATCGCACCCGCACGTCGAGCTCGGTCAGGTACTGAGTGAGCTCCTCGGCCATCCTCTTGGTCAAGGTCGTGACCAGGGCGCGCTCGGATCTCCCCACGACGGTCCTGATTCCGGCCAACAGATCGTCCACTTGGCCTCGCGCCGGACGCACTTCGATCTCGGGATCGAGCAGGCCGGTCGGCCGAATGAGCTGTTCGGCGACCAGCCCCTCGGCTTGTTCGAGCTCCCATGGGCCGGGAGTGGCGGAAACGAAAATCCTCTGGCCGGTTCGTTGCTCGAACTCTTCGAATGTCAACGGGCGATTGTCGAGCGCGCTGGGCAACCGAAAACCGTAATCGACGAGGGTTTGCTTGCGAGACCGGTCGCCGTGGAACATACCTCGCACCTGCGGAATGGTCTGATGGCTCTCGTCGACTACCAGCAGCCAATCCTCGGGCAGATAGTCCAGCAGCGTCGGCGGCGGCTCGCCGGGCTCTCTTCCCGAGAGATGGCGCGAGTAGTTCTCGATTCCGTGGCAGTAGCCCACCTCTCTCAGCATCTCCAGATCGAACAGCGTACGTTGTTCGAGACGCTGGCGCTCCAAAAGCAGCTCCTGGCTCTCAAGCTCGCCGAGCCGCTCACGCAGCTCGTTCCGGATTCCGGTCACGGCTTGGAGCAGGCGTTCTCGGGGCGTAACGTAGTGCGTCTTGGGATAGACCGCGACCTTGTCGACGGCCTCGTGCACATCGCCGGTAAGCAGGTGAAAGCGCACGATCTGCTCGATCTCGTCACCGAAATACTCCACTCGGATACCGACCTCTTCGTAGGCCGGAAAAATCTCGAGGACGTCACCGCGGACCCTGAAACTGCCCGGGAAGAGATCGAGCGGCGTTCGCTCGTACTGCATGTCGACGAGTTTCCGCAGCGCGACGTCCATTCCCTGACCGTCGCCAGCCTCGAAAAAATGCAGCATTCCATAGAAGGCCTCGGGAGATCCGAGTCCGTAGATACACGAGACCGAGGCGACGATCAGGACGTCACGCCGCTCGAACAGGACCTTGGTCGCCCGCAGCCTGAGGCGATCGATCTGTTCGTTGACGCTGGTCTCCTTCTCGATGTAGGTGTCCGACTGGGGTACGTAGGCCTCGGGTTGGTAGTAGTCGTAGTACGACACGAAGTACTCGACCGCGTTCTCCGGGAAAAAACTCCGGAACTCCTGAAACAGCTGAGCGGCCAGAGTCTTGTTGTGGGATAGAACCAGAGTCGGTCGATTCAACTCCTCGATCAGTTTGGCGATCGTGAAGGTCTTGCCCGAGCCGGTGACCCCCAGCAGCACCTGGTCGCGGCGGCCGCTCTTGACCCCTTCCACCAGTTCCCGAATCGCTCCCACCTGATCGCCCTGCGGCGAAAACGGAGAAACGACCTTAAACGACGGCATGATGAGCTGACGCCGTCGTACCCGGCTCCGGCGCTCCCAGGGGACTCGCCTCGGGAAACTCCACCGGTGCTCCGGCCAGCGACTCCAGCACCTCGCTCAATTCCCTCACGGTGTCCGGAGTAATCGGCTGATCGGGTTTGGGCGGAGAAGACATGAAGCGCTGTAGCTTCTGCAGAGCGCTCGGTTCCATCCGATTCTCGCGGATGGCGGCGCGAGCGTCTTCAAAGGCACTGACCAAGCGCTCTCGTTCCTCGACCGTCACCTCCTCCGCCAGATTGGCGACGACCGCAGTCTGATACTGAAGCAGTGCCCAATCCAGCATGTTCCTGGCCTTGGCCAGAAACACGACGAATCCGATCGCCAGGAGGACCAATACCGCCAGGCAGCCGATGACCACGGGCTTGCCGCAGCCACCCAAATCGGCGGGCTCGGGCTCGAACGGGGTGCGGACTTCGGGAGTCTGCGCTTCGTCGTTCATGAGCGTGCATCCTATCGAACCGCGCTCCACCCAGCGCGGCCTATAATCGCTCGATGCCGAGCGCTTCGCCCAATGCCCTGACCTGGCTCAAGCGCCTCATCCCGGTGATCGCGCTCGCGGTCCTTGGAGCCGTGGTCGGCGTTGGTTTCGCCTCGGTCATCAATATGCCGATGGTGGAGTCGATCGCGGACTTCAAGCCCGGCCAGATAACTCAGCTGTACGATCGCAATGGCGAGCCGTTCGCCTCGTTCGCCAAGGAGCGCCGCGTGCTCCTCGAGGAAGGTGAAGTCCCCGAGCTGATCCAGCAGGCGGTGCTCGCCGCCGAAGACCGTAACTTCATGCAGCACGGCGGCGTCGACGCCGAAGGCGTGGTGAGGGCGGCCCTGCGCAATCTGACCAGCCGGCGCGCCACCGCGTTCGGGGGATCGACCATCACCATGCAGCTCGCCCGGCGTCTGTTCTTGAGTCCGAAGAAGCTCTGGCGGCGCAAAATCGAGGAAGCACTGCTCGCCGTCGAGCTCGAAAAGAACTTCAGCAAAGAGCAGATTCTGACCCTGTACTGCAACTTCATGTTCCTGGGGCACGGCAACTACGGCATGGAAGCGGCGTCCCGGTCGTACTTCGGAAAGAGTGCCACCGACCTCGACGCGGCCGAGGCCGCCAGCCTGGTTGGAATCCTCCAACGGCCCAGTGAATACAGTCCGTACAAAAGACCCGACCTGGTTTTGAACCGGCGCAATTACGTCCTTCGCCGGATGCGCGAAGAGGCCTTCATCAGCCAGGAGACCTTCGACGCCGCGCTCGCCAGGCCCCTCAAGGTCAAGAAGACCCATCGCGAGCGCCAGCTGGCTTCGTACTTCGCCGAGGAGGTTCGCAAGGGGGTCGAGGTCCGACATGGCAGCGAGGCCGTCTTTCAGCGTGGGCTTCAGATCTCGACGACCCTGGATCCGATGATTCAAGCAGCGGCCGAAGAGGCCCTGCGCCGGGGCCTGTCGGCTCTCGACCAGCGCAAGGGCTGGCGAGGCCCGGCCGGTCATGTCGAACTGGGCGATGAAACGCCAACCCTGCCAAGCTGGATCTCCGTCGACTACTCACCGGGAGCCTGGAACGAGGGCATCGTGCTGGCGGTCGAAGGCCGCTCCGCCAGAGTCCAGATCGGCGAGCGTACCTATGAGCTGCTGCCAGCCGGCATGGAATGGACCAAGCGCGGCCGGCCACGGAGCATTCTCAAACGCGGCGACCTAGCCTGGTTCCAAATCCCGGACGAGTCCGATTCGACCGAACTGCGGCTCGTGCAGGTTCCGGAGCTCGAGGGCGCCGTACTGGTGCTCGAGTCCGCAACCGGCGCCGTGCGAGCCATGGTCGGGGGCTGGAGCTACGAAGACAGCAAGTTCAACCGGGCGACTCAGGCGAAACGCCAGGTGGGCTCGGCCTTCAAACCCTTCGTTTACGGAGCGGCTCTCGAATCCGGGTATACCGCGGCCGACACCTTCTTTGACGGTCCGGCGGCCTTCCCCGGACCGACCAACGAGCCCACTTACAGCCCGCGGAACTACTACCGCGACTACTATGGCATCGCCACCATGAGGCGGGCGCTCGAGCTCTCCATGAACGTCACGGCGGTGAAGGTGCTCGACCTCGTGGGCGTGGAGCGGGTCATCGATTTTGCCCGGCGCTCCGGAATCGAATCCGATCTTCCGCCGTTTCCAAGTCTTGCGCTGGGTACCGCCGATCTCTCGCCCCTCGAGCTTGCCTCGGCCTACGCGGCGCTTTCCAACCACGGTATTCACGTGCAGCCGTACCTGATCGAGCACATCAAGTCACCGGACGGCCGCATCCTCGAGGAGCATACGACCCAGGCTCGAAAGACCACCGAGCCCCAGATCGCCTTCGTCCTCACCAACCTGCTGGAGGGCGTCATCGATCGGGGCACCGCTACTCTGGTCAGAGACTTCGACCTCGATCTCGCCGGCAAGACCGGTACCACCGACGACTATTCGGACGCCTGGTTCGTCGGCTACAGCCCGCGCTATACGATGTTGACCTGGGTCGGTTACGACTTGAAGAAGAAGATCGGCAGGAACATGACCGGGGCGGCGGCCGCGCTGCCAATCTGGAGGGAGCTGGTCGAGGCCGGGCTCAGGGACGGCTGGCTGACACCGGGCGAGCGCTTCAGCGAGCCGCCGGGGTTATCGATTCAGGAGGTCGAGTATTTCTCGGGCCTGGTGGCTCGGCCCGGAGCCGAAAGAGTCGTTCAAGAGCTGTTCATTCAAGGCACCGAACCGGTGCTGCAGTATACGAAGGAACTGGAAAAGATCTTTACGATGCCCTGGTACCAGCAGCGCGCCCACTACATCGCCAAGGACCGCGAGCGCATGCCGGAAGACGTCGAGGATTGGACCGAGATCCTCGAGGTATGGGCCGAATAGGCGTTCTTCTCACTTGACCGATCAGGCAAGAGGCCGGTAGACTCCGCCCCAGCCGCACCCGCCGACCGCTCCGGTCGGCTAAGTATCCTCAAATAAACGACATTCTGCCCGGAGGCTCGAACTTATGCCTAACTCCCGGATCACTTTCTTCGGTCTGGTCGCCGCGCTTCTCGTCGGCTTGCCCACCCTTGCCACGACCGAACAACGCGTCGAGACCTTCATCATCGACGATGGCAAGCACCCGACCGGCCACCAGGAAGCCTTTGTAGTTGCGAACGACATCGAAGATGACGTCCACCTCTGTTTCGGCTACGCCAACAGCTTCAACAAGGCCAATACGGGATCTCTCCGTGGCAGGGCATCGCTCACCCGGTTCGATCCGGACACCGGTGAAGGCGTGGTCGAGAAGTTTGGCAAGCGCGGAAAACTCGACAAGAACAAGTGGCTTCGCTGCGTCCAGACCGGGCCCGTCCGGCAGGGCGACATGGTGGTCATGGACTACGAATTCAGCGGGTTTCCGCGGCCACGAGGCGGCACGATCCACATCCGTAGCGGCCTGGGCAAGGACCGGCTGCTGATCAGCGAGCTGCGCGGCCCCATTCCAAACGCCGAGCCCGCCGAAGAGAATGAGGTCCACCATCGCAACCGAGCGATCGTCGCCGAGAACGGCAAGCACAGAAAGGACTGGCAGCAGGGCTGGGTGATCTCCCAGGACAGCGTCGATATGGTCCAGTTCTGCTTCGGCTACGGCAACAACTTCAACAAGGGCAGCCAGGGCTCGGTCGAGGGCATCGCCGAGATCACTCGGCTGGATCCCGACACCGGCGAAACGTCCACCGAGAGAATCAGGAAGAAGGGCAACGTCAAGAAAAACAAGTTCGTCAAGTGCGCCGAGACGGATCCGGTCCGGCTGGGTGATTCCGTCGTCGTCGACTACGCGTTCACCGGCTTCCCCAGGCTGCGCGGCAACGCCAAGGTGGCCGGCGCCGCGGCAGCGGCGGGTGGCGATGCCTTCGAGATCGCGACCGGCATCGGAGCCGCGGAACTTGGCAAGGCCGAGCTCCTGGGGCCAGCGCCGGCGGGCGGCGGCGGCGATGGCGGCGGCGGCGACAACCCCGACCCGCCGACCAGCGGCGCCCTGTCCGCGGCGGACCAGGCCGCGGTGCGCAAGCTGCTCAACAAGGCCCTTCCTACCGCTCAGCTCTGGAGGCCCAAGGGGAGAATCCTCGGCAAGTGGACGGCGATCGGCCCCAAGTTTCAGCTCGGCAACGTGCTCAATGTCAACCCCGCCACGGTCGGCCAGGGAAATACGATCGCCGAGGCGGTTGCGGACTACGAGAAAAAGCGGGGACCGCTCCCGAGTGTCAGCGGCGGGCTGACCGCGGCCGAACAGGAGTGCATCGCCTGGCTCGGTACCATCAACCCGTCCCAGGGCTCGACCGCGATCCGGTGGGGACCGGGCGGCAGCGGCTGGCACGGCGAGTTCTTCCGGCCCTCGACCGGGCCGATAGGACAGAGGGCTAGCAGCATGCTCGCCGCCTGCCAGTGGATACGGGCCAACCTCCCGAGCTGAGGCCTGCAGATAGCTTGATTCCCGGCCGGGGCGCTTTCGGGCTCCCCGGCCTTTTTCGCGCCCGGCGCCCGCGGACATCGAGGTCCGAAAACGGCCAGACAAGGCCAGCATGAGCGTGTACATTGCATCCGTACCGTGGGCGGAGCAAGCGCATGAATCTCGACACCAGAATCTGCGAACGAGCGCGCCTGGCCCGTGACCCGCGTTTCGACGGGCGGTTCTTCGTAGGTGTCTTGACCACAGGCATCTTCTGTCGCCCGATCTGCCCGGCACGGCCGCCCAAGGCCCGCAACGTGCGGTTTTTTCCCACGGCGGCAGCCGCTTCGAGCGCTGGTTTGCGGCCGTGCTTGCGATGCCGACCCGAGACCGCTCCCGGTACACCGGCCTGGAGCGGCACTTCGGCCACGGTCGCCCGCGCTCTGCGCCAGATCGAAGCGGGCGTCCTGGATGAATGCGGGGTCGAGGACATGGCGACACGACTCGGCATTGGCACGCGCCACCTGAGCCGGCTGTTTCAAAAGCATCTCGGGGCCTCTCCGGTCGCCGTCGCGCAGACACGCCGGCTGCTGTTTGCGAAGAAGCTTCTGGACGAGACCGATCTCTCGATGGCGGACGTCGCGTTCGCCGCGGGCTTCGGTAGCGTGCGCCGGTTCAACCACTTGATTCGACGGACCTATGCGCGCAGCCCCAGTGACCTCCGGCGACGCCCCGGGCGGGGACTCCACCCGTCCCGCCGGGCCGTGATCGAGCTCAGACTTCCGTTTCGGCAGCCGTTCGATTGGGACGCGCTGATCGCGTTCTTGGCGCCGCGAGCGATTCCGGGAGTCGAGACGATCGTCGGAAGCGCCTACCGGCGCAACATCCGCTTGGAGGACCAAGTCGGCCGGCTGGAGGTCCGGCCCGTCCGAGCCGGCAACGCGCTCGTCCTGGCGGTCGACTTCCCGAGCTCGAAGGTCCTCTTGACGATCGCCGCGCGAGTCCGCCGGCTCTTCGATCTCGATTCTGATCCGGCCGAGATTCGTTCGCACCTGGAGCTCGACCCGCTGCTGAGCTCGTTGGTCAGCCATCGGCCGGGACTCCGGGTACCGGGCGCCTGGGATGGCTTCGAGTTGGCGACGCGGGCCATCCTGGGCCAGCAGGTCACCGTCAAGGGCGCCACCACTTTGTCGGGCCGACTCGTCGAAGAGTACGGTCGCCGAGTCCCAGGGGGTTTCGTGTTCCCCGAGCCGCGGCAGCTGGCGCGTGCGAGGTTCACTCGGGTCGGAATGCCGAAGAGCCGGGCCGTCGCAATCCGTCGACTCGCCGGCGCTTGCGCGAGCGGCGAGCTCCGCCTCGAACCCGGCGTCGATCCCGGCGAAGCCACCGAGGTTCTGCTGAGCCTTCCCGGAGTCGGGGACTGGACAGCCCAGTACATCGCCATGAGGGCCCTGGGGGAGCCCGACGCTTTCCCCGCGAGCGATCTCGGGCTGCTCAAGGCCTCCGGACGGCTCGCCGGACCCGACGGCACCGTTCTCCGCCCGGCCGAGATGCGTCGCATGGCCGAGAGCTGGCGGCCTTGGCGAGCCTACGGCGCAATGCACCTGTGGCGGTCCCTTTCTGAGCTCGGAGGAACGAACGAGTGAAATACACGAGCTACAAGAGTCCGCTCGGAGAGCTGCTTCTCGCCGGTGACGCCGAAGGCCTCAGACTCGTCGACTTCCGGAGCGGCACGCACCCTGTACCGATCCGACCCGAGTGGCAAAGGGACCCTGGTTTCTTCTCCGAGACCGTCTCCCAGCTGCGAGCCTACTTCGCCGGAACCCGCGAGGAGTTCGATCTCCCTCTCGCTCCCCACGGCTCGGCGTTTCAGCGTCGGGTCTGGGACGAGCTCCAGAGGATCCCATTCGGAACCACGATCTCCTACGGCGAGCTGGCCGAGCGAATCCGGAGACCGAAGGCCGTGCGTGCCGTGGGAGCCGCCAACGGCGCCAATCCGATTCCGATCGTGATTCCCTGCCATCGGGTCATCGGCGCCAACGGCAAGCTGACCGGCTACGGCGGAGGAATAGAGATCAAGGAAAAGCTGCTGGCGCACGAGGGCGCCCTCTTGGCGCTCTAGCCCGAGGATATGCAACCCACCGCCACCTTGGCCCGAGAAACGACCCCGGAGGGCAAGGAGCTCGTGCTCTACCGCCGAAACGGAGTCTACGCTCTGCGGTTGGACGGTCTCGAGTTGATGTCGAGCCGGGCTCATGGCTCGGAAGACGCCTTGGCGCGCCTGGCCTGCGAAGACCTCGGAAACCGTGCCGCTCCGCGGGTTCTCGTCGGCGGACTTGGATTCGGCTACACCCTCCGGGCAACGCTCGATCAGCTGCCCGCTCGGGCCAGTGTGGTGGTCTGTGAGTTGTTCTCCTCGCTGCTGACCTGGAACCGCGTTTTTGTGGCCGATCTGGCCAGGAGGCCTCTCGAAGATCCGCGAGTCGAGGTGCTCCATGCCGACGTCTGGGACGCCCTCGAAGTCGCCGAGCCTTACGACGCGATCCTCCTGGACGTCGACAACGGCCCCTGGGCCTTCACGCTGCGGACCAACGAGCGGCTTTATCAACGCGAGGGCCTGGCCCGCCTCGCCGCCGCTCTGAGCCAGGGTGGCAGGCTCGCGATCTGGTCCGCGGATTCCGCGCCGAGCTTCGAGCGCCGACTCCGGCGGGCCGGCTTCCGAGTCCGAACCGAGAGCGCGCGCGCCCGGGGCCGGACCGGTCCGCGGCACACGATCTTCGTGGCCGTCCGAAGCCGCTAGCCGAAGCGACGCTCGAGGAACCGGCCTTCACCGCGCCGGACTCGGAGGTCTCCGTCGCGGTAGCGCAGGCGGCCCGCGGCGACCACGCTCGAAGCCGCGCCGGTGATCTCGAAGCTCTCGAAGATGCTTCGATCACAGCGGTGGTGATGGCTTTGCGCCGAGATGATCGACGTGGCCGTGGGGTCCCAGACGACCAAATCGGCGTCGGCCCCCACCGCGATCGTGCCCTTGCGCGGATAGAGCCCGAAAAGCTGAGCGGGCCGGGTCGAAACCAGATCCACGAAACGGCGGAAATCGATCCGCCCCGTCCTTACGCCATAGGTGTACAGCAACGACAGCCGGTGCTCGATCCCCGCGGCCCCGCCCGGAATCAGGCGAAAGTCGTTTCGTCCGAGCTCTTTCTGTCCGGCCATGTTGAACGGGCAGTGGTCGGTGCCGATGGTCTCCAGCGTGCCCTCGCGCAGGGCCGACCACAGCACCTCCTGATGGCCGCGGGGACGGATCGGAGGCGCGATAACGAAGGCCGCGCTCTCGAAATCCGGCTTGTCGTAAACCGAGTCGTCGAGGAGCAGATACTGCGGGCAGGTCTCACCATAGACCGACCAGCCTCGGCGGTGGGCATCCGCAATGGCCTCGACGGATTCCCTGCAGGTTACGTGGACCACATACAGCCTGGCTCCGACCGCTCCGGCAAGGCAGGCTGCCCGCCCCGTCGCTTCGCCCTCGAGCGGCGACGGTCGAGAGAGCGCGTGATACCTGGGCTCGGTCTTGCCCTCTCGCGCAAAACGCTCCCGCAGGTGCTCGACCATCTCGCCGTGCTCGGCGTGGACGAGCATCAGGGCATCGAGATCGGCAACCGCCTGCAGAACCTCGATTACGTCTACGTCGTCGAGACCCACGGTCGCCTTGTAGGCCAGATAGACCTTGAACGAGGGCACTCCCCGAGCCACGCAACGCGCCATCTGCTCAACGGTGCCATCGCCCCACCAGGTGACCGCCATATGGAGCCCGTAGTCGACGACGGACTTCGCGGCCTCCTCGAGCCGGGATTCCAATGCCCCGAGAAAGTCCTCGCCCCGCTCCGGATGAACGAAGTCGATGATCGTCGTCGTGCCGCCCGCGATTCCGGCCGCGGTGCCGCTTTCGAAGTCGTCCGACGACACGGTTCCCGCCACCGCGAGCTCCATGTGCACATGGGGGTCGATCGCCCCTGGGAACACGTACTGGCCCGAAGCGTCGAGAACCTCTTCCCGCCCCGGCTCGAGCTCACGCCCCACCTCGACGATCTTGCCGTCCCGACAGCGTACATCGCCCGGGCCGCTGGCCTCGCTCGTCACGAGCGTGCCGTTCTTGACCAACAGTGACATGACTTCTCATTCTACGCCCCACAAACGCTGGTCGTGCCGGCGGTGCCGGCCGGACAAGTCATGACAGAATTCAATCTCGTTGGCGCCGCAGCAGACATCAAAGGAGAGCGGCCGGCGCCGAGCGCTGAACCACCAGGAGAACCGCCGTGCAGACCGACTCACCCGCGCCCTTGATTGCCCGTTTTCTCGAAGTGATCGAGAACGACATCGCCCCACTCACCCAGGCAGGCGTGCAACGAGGCGACAAAGTCTTCGGTGCGGCGGTTCTGAGCAAAGCCGACGGTGCGCTAGTCGTTGCGGGTACCAACGAGGAGACCCAGTGCCCCCTGTGGCACGGTGAGGTCGTGGCCATCCGGAGGTTTCACGAGTTGCCTTCCGGGGAACGACCGAATCCCAGGGAGTGCCTGTTTCTGAGCACCCATGAGCCGTGCTCGCTGTGCCTCTCCGCGATCACCTGGGCCGGCTTCGACAACTTCTACTATTTGTTCAGCTACGAGGATTCCCGCGACGATTTCGACATCCCGCACGATCTGCGGATCCTGGAAGAGGTCTTTGGCTGTGCCAACGGCGAATACGCGTCCGAGAACGCCTACTGGAAGAGTAACGACCTGGTTGCCATGATCGAGGCGTTCGATGGGACCGAGCGCGATGACCTTGGCGCTCATGTGCGGCAGCTGCGAGCTCGCTACTCCGAGCTGTCGCTGATCTATCAGGAATCGAAAAGCGACAACGAGATCCCCCTGGCCTAGTGCCCGTAGCGGTGTTCCTCGGGCACCGCGTTGACGCCCTCCCAGACGACACGGCGGAAGTAGTCCGGATCGGTATTCCCCTCCGAGTTGACCAGGAGAACCTGCGAGTCGGCGCCCAGACCAAGATGTCGCTTGAGCGCAGCGCCCTCCGGCGCCTCCATCGCAAACATCAGAGCCCCCAGGGTCACCGCTCCCGACTCGCCCGATATCACCGCGGGATCGCCGTCCAGGGGAACGCCGAAGACCCTCATGCCTTTGGCGGCGACGTAGTCGGGCACCGCGGCGAAGACGTCCGCGCGATCCCACAGGAGGTCCCAGGCGATCGGGCTCGGGTCTCCGCAAGCCAGGCCCGCCATAATCGTGTCCAAATCCCCCGGGAAGTGGTGAGCCCGACCGTCTCCAACCCGAGCCGACTTCAGTAGACAGGCCGCTTGGCTGGGCTCGACCACGACACAGGTCGGAGCGTCACCGCCGAGTACCCGATGGTAGAAGCCAACGCAGGAAGCTGCGAGAGCGCCGACGCCGGCCTGAATGAACACGTGACTCGGTCTGACCAGGCCCTGCGCCGCCATTTGCTCCTGTGCTTCCGAGAACAAGGTCGTATAGCCCTGCATGATCCAGATCGGTATCTCTTCGTAGCCTTCCCAAGATGTGTCCGAGATCACCTGCCAACCGTTTCGTTTGGCATCGCGGTCGATCTTTCGCACCGCGTCGTCGTAGGTACCATCGACGATCTCGACGCGGGCACCGTGGTTCTCGATGGCCTTGATCCGGGCCCGCGAGGTCTTGCTGTGAACGTAGACGACCGACCGCTGGCCGAGCTTGCTGGCCGCCCAGGCCACGCCCCGACCGTGGTTGCCGTCGGTCGCGGTGGCGAAGGTGATCTCCCCCAGTCGCTCACGGCTCTCGGCGGAGGTGAGCTCGGCGAACGTGAGGTCTCCGGTCTCGCGTGCCAGTCGCCGCGCGAGGAACTTGTAGATGGCGAACGACCCACCCAGAACCTTGAACGAGCTGAGACTGAGCCTCTCGGCCTCATCTTTGACCCAAAGGCCGCCCAAACCCAGCATCCCGGCCAGACCACTCAGGCCTTTGAGCGGGCTGTACCGGAAGCCGGGGATCTGGCGGTGGAACTCGCGAGCTGCCTCGAGCGCGCCGTCCGGCAAGATGGTGTCCAGAGAGTCCGTTCTCTCGCCCAGCGAGGGGTTGGGATTGGCGGTCCAGTCCAGCGGTTCTTCAGTCGCCAACGGCCGTCCTCCTGTTCAGCCCACGACGATCTCGGTGCCGGTTTCGCCGGCCAGCGCGCGAGTCAGATTCCCCGGGTCGGTGATCAGTCCACGCCCGCCGCAGTGCTCTACAAAATCGATCATCGCCTCGATCTTCGGGCCCATGCTTCCCGCGGCGAACTGCCCCTGCGCCTGGTACTCGCGAGCCTCGGCGAGGGTCAGCCGACTCAGCCATCGCTGATCCGGCTTGCCGAAGTTGACTGCCACCTTCTCCACCGCGGTCGTGATCAGCAGCATTTCGGCGCCGAGCTCCCGAGCCAGGAGGCTCGAGGCGTCGTCCTTGTCGATGACCGCCTCGACCCGCCGGAGCTCGCCGGTCTCGTCTTCGAAGACCGGCAGTCCCCCACCGCCGCAGGCGATCGCCACCGTACCCCCCGTCGCCAGGCTGCGGATCACTTCGAGCTCGACAATCGCCACCGACCGAGGCGACGGCACCACCCGGCGCCAGCCTCGCCCGGAATCCTCTCGGATCACCCAGCCCTGTTCGGCGGCCCGCTGACGAGCGGTCGCCTCGTCGAGATGAGGACCGATCGGCTTCGTCGGCTCGCTGAAGGCCGAGTCATTCCGGTCCACCAGCGTCTGCGTGATCAACGAGACCACCTCGCGCCCGATGCCACGGCGCCGGAACTCGTTTCTCAACGCCCGCTGGAACATGTACCCGATCGAGCCCTGGGTATTGGAGGTCGCATAGTCCATCGGAATCGGGGGCACCTCACTGATTCCGATCTCCGAGCGCCGTAAGATGAAGCCCACCTGGGGTCCGTTGCCGTGAGTGATGACCAGATTCCAGCCCTGCTCGATCATCGCGGCGATCTGGTGAGCGGTCGCGGTCGCGGTCGCCGACTGGTCGAAGATCGTCGCGTGCGCAGCATCGGCGATAAGCGAGTTGCCGCCGACTGCGACAACGGCCAGTTTCGAGGCAGTAGCTGAGGGACTCAATCTTCCATCCGATCCGGCTCGCTGACGAGAGCAGCGAGGCCGAGTCTATCCTTCGGCGGCCGAGAGTCTCCGCCCGACCCCGTCTGCTTGCCCGGCCTGAACCGCTGCGGTACCCTCAGCCAACATCCGGACGCCGCGAATCAACGCTGAGCTCGGAGAAATCGGAGCATGCTAGAGATTTCCTTCACCCTGAACGGTGAACCCCGCAAGGTGTCGATCCGGCCCGAGGAGTCCGTGCTCGAGACGCTTCGAACGCGATGCGGCGTAACTTCGCCCAAGGACGGCTGCCAACCCCAGGGCCAGTGCGGATGCTGCTTGGCGCTGGTCGACGGAGTTGCCAAGACCACCTGTGCGACCTCGGCCGCCAAGATCGAGGGCAAGGAGATCGTCACCCTCGAGGGCCTGCCGGAAGAGGAGCGCCAACTCATCGCCAGGAGCTTCGTCACCGTGGCGGGCCTTCAGTGTGGATTCTGCATCCCGGGAATCGCGCTTCGAGCCAAGAGCTTTCTGGACAAGACGCCGGACCCGACTCGGGATCAGATCGCCCGCTCGCTGGCGGGGCACCTCTGCCGGTGCACCGGCTACACCAAGATCCTCGATGCCATCGAGCTGATGGCCAGAGCAAGACGTGGCGAAGAGATCCCCGAGCCCTGCACGGACGGCCGCGTCGGCAGCTCGCTGGCCCGCTATACCGGTTCGGAGCTGACTCTCGGCGACCGTCCCTATGTCGACGACATGGAGCGACCCGGAATGCTCCACGGAGCCGTGCTTCTGTCACCGCATGCACAGGCAAGGGTATTGCGCATCGACACTTCCAGGGCCGCGGCGCACCCGGGGGTGACGGCGGTAGCGACCGCCCAGGATGTTCCCGGCGAGCGCTGGTACGGTCTGGTCTACGACGATTGGCCGGGCTTCGTCGCCGAGGGCGAGGAGGTTCGCTGCGTGGGCGATATCTTGGCCGCCGTCGCCGCGATCGACGAAGCCACCGCGCGTGAAGCCGCGGCCATGATCGAAGTGCAGTACGAAGTCCTCGAGCCGGTTCTTGATCCCGAGAAAGCGCTCGAGCAAGGCGCGCCCCGGGTCAATCCCGCGCACGCCAATTTGCTCTCGAGCACGACGGTGCGCCAGGGCGATGCGGAGAGAGCGCTGACCGAGAGCGCCCACGTCGTCCAAGGCACCTGGACGACTCAACGCATCGAGCATCTCTACCTCGAGCCCGAGGCCGCGGTCGTCGAGCCGGCCGAAGACGGCAAGCTCAGACTCTACACCCAGGGGCAGGGCATCTTCGATGACCGCCGCCAGGTGGCCCGGTTTCTGGGCATCGCGGAAGAGGATCTCTACGTCGAGCTGGTGCCCAATGGCGGCGCCTTCGGCGGCAAAGAAGACATGTCGATCCAGGCGCAAACGGCGCTTCTGGCGCGCATGACCAATCGACCGGTCAAGATTGCCCTGACCCGGGAAGAGTCGATCCGAATCCATCCCAAGCGCCACCCGGTGACCATGCACTACACCGTCGGATGCGACGAGGAGGGGCGGCTGACCGCGGTCAAGGCGCGGATGCTCGGCGACAGCGGCGCCTACGCCTCGGTGGGCTCGAAGGTGCTCGAACGGGCCGCCGGTCATGCCTGTGGCCCCTACAAGGTCGCCAATGTCGACGTAATCTCCCAGGGGGCCTACACCAACAACCCGCCCTGCGGCGCGATGCGCGGGTTCGGCGCCAACCAGGTCCACTTCGCGATGGAAGGCTGCATGGATCTGCTCGCCGAAAAGGCCGGATTGGACGGCTGGGAGATCCGTTGGCGCAACGCGGTTGCGGTCGGAGACGTCTTCTCCACCGGGCAGGTTCTGGAGAAGTCCGTTGGGATCAAGAAGACGCTCGAGGCAGTCAAGGACGCCTACTACGAAGCCAAGAACGCGGGTCGCGCCACCGGCATCGCCTGCGGCATCAAAAACAGCGGCATAGGCAACGGCGCCAAGGAGCACGGCAAGGCCGCGTTGGCAGTCGAATCCGACGGCACCGTCTCGATCTACAACGGCTTTACCGAAATGGGTCAGGGGCTTCTGACCATCGTCATCCAGTGCGCGGTCGAAGTCACCGGGCTACCGGCCTCTGTCTTCAGCTCCAGGGTCGACTCGACCTACGAGCTCGGCTGCGGCCAGACCACCGGATCCCGTGGAACGCTCCTGGCCGGCCGAGCGGTCGAGGACGCCGCCAGGAAGCTCAAAGTCGACCTCGACGCCGGCCAGAGCCTGGAAGAACTGGCCGGACGAACCTACACCGGTGAAGTCGTGATCGACGACACCACCGCGCCCGGCCAGGTCACCGACAAGGTCAAGACCCACACCGCCTTCGGCTTCGCCACCCAGGTTTGCATTCTGGACGAGGACGGCAAGCTCGACCGGTTCATCGCCGCCCACGATGTCGGCCGGGCAATCAACCCGGCGCTCTGCGAAGGCCAGATCGAGGGCTCGGTGCACATGGGCCTGGGCTACGCGCTCACCGAAGACCTCCCCTGCCCCGACGGCATGCCCGCCACCTTCAAACTGCGTGAGCTCGGCGTGATTCGCGCCCGGGAGATGCCCGAGATCGAGGTCATGCTGATAGAGGATCCCGAGCCCGAAGGCCCGTTCGGCGCCAAGGGCGTGGGAGAGATCGGCCTGGTTCCCACCGCTGGCGCGGTGGCCGGCGCGCTCGAGGCCTTCGACGGCATCCGCCGATACGTCCTGCCGATGAAAGACTCGGCGGCGGCGAAGGCCACCGGCGTTGGCCGGATTCGCAGCCTCGAGCGGGGACACAATACGTAACATCGTCGTGCCACGGTCAGGCCCGAGACGTTCGAGGCCGCACAGTCAGTCAGCCGTGTTACGACGACGTTACGTATTGTGTCCCCCGGAACTCCCCCGAACCCGCTCTTCCGCGGCGCGCAAGCCTTTGTAGACCTCCAGACAGCAGGCAACGTGGTCTCGCATTCCCCTTTCCTCGGGGAACCAGTCGAGCGGCGGGATCAACTCCAGGTCCGGCTTGATGCCCCGGCTCTCGAGGACCTCTCCGTAGAGATGTCGGTGCTTGCCCTCGAGATTGTCGAGCTCCACCTCAGCGCACTCCTTCCAGCGCAGCGTCTCGGGGACATAGTCGAGATCGAAGCGCTCCAGGACCTGCGGGAAGACCTCGCTGGGGCTGTTGCGAAAGTCCGAGGAGTCGACGATCAGATGGGGTATCCCCTCATTTCGACAGTGGGTGATCTGCGAAGCGATCAGTTCCCACCCCGTTTCCACCAAGGGGAAGAACGGACTGTCACCGACCTCCCGCTTCTTCCTGATCCTCGACGAGATGTTCAGGCGCGGGTCGCGCATCAAGAAGATGATCGGTTTCGTCGCCAATCCGGCCAAGAGAGGGAACCTCTCGCCGACCTGATACGGCATTTCTTTGATCACCAACGCCCGGCCATCGGTGTCACCACGCACGTGTTTGAGCTCAACAAGATCGATGGGCGCGTCGAGCTTTTCGACAACCTCCTGCAAGCCCTGTCCCATGTAGTAGGTGACCTCGAACGGCTCGTGGCAGTAGTACCGCACCGATGGCTGCTCCCAAAACACTCGCGAGAATGCCGTCGAGCTGCACCGCGGTGGCGAAACGATCGTGTAGATCCGGGGATGATGATCCCGTATGCGTTCGAGCCCTTTCGGAAGGCTGTTGTCCATGTCTTCTCCCACAGCACGCCACTCGCCCGATCGGACGACACTCCAAACAAGCACCGAATTGAACTGAAATTTGAAGCGGCTCGGATGATGTGGCTATCCGCTCCGACCGTATCAGAGTCGGCATTCACGGCCGGCCTCCGAGCGCCGATTGACCTTGGTCGCCCCTTAAGCTTAGTCTTTCCACGGCGGGCCCGACGACTGCCTGTCGGAGGCCCGTAGCGAGACCCAATCCGGATCCGGCTTCGGGGCCACAAGGACTGCGAACGGACGGCATCTTGGGAGGGGGGCGAGGGGTGGTGGGCTGCCGGATGGGTTCGTCATCAATCTGTTGACCGGGGGAACGCCTATGAAGATCATCGATTCCATCAACGAAGAAGTGCTCGCCAAGTCAATTGCCCGCGCTCGTGAACGCAACATTATTCTTCCCACCTTCGCCGAGCAGAAGGATCCCTCTCGAATCCCGCCCAAGATCGTGACGGGCCTCGCGGAGGTCGGCCTCTGGGACGTCAACCCGCTCAATCTGTTTCGCATCACCTGGCACAACGAGGCCAAAGAGAAGGGCAGTGGCTTCGGTGAGGGCAACTGGATCGAGTTCCCTCCCGAGCTGACCGGAGTCGACGCCACCATCGTCGGCATCGTTGGTGAGTGGTTTCCGACCGGCGCCCACAAGGTCGGCGCGGCCTACGGCTGCCTGGTGCCACGGCTGGTCTCCGGCAACTTCGACCCCACGACCCAGAAGGCGGTTTGGCCGTCGACTGGAAACTACTGCCGCGGCGGCGCCTATGACTGCGCGCTCCTCGACTGCCCCGCGATCGCCATCCTGCCGGAGGGCATGAGCCGCGAGCGATTCGAGTGGCTTCGGGAGATCGGTACCGACGAGGTCATCGCCACGCCCGGAACCGAGTCCAACGTCAAGGAGATCTACGACAAGTGCTGGGAGCTGCGCCACGAGCGCGGCGACAAGATCGTCATCTTCAACCAGTTCGAGGAGTTCGGCAACGCCATCTGGCACTACCAGATGACCGGGTCCATCATCCAGCAGATCTACGAACGGCACTACAAGACCGAAAACAGCCGTCTCGCCGCCTACAGCAGCGCCACCGGCTCGGCCGGAACCATTGCCGCCGGTGACTACCTACGCAGTCAGTATCCCTCTCTTCGCGTGACCGCAGTCGAGGCGCTCCAGTGCCCGACGCTCTATCAGTTCGGCTTCGGCGAACACCGCATTGAGGGCATCGGCGACAAGCACGTGCCCTGGATCCACAACGTCCGCAACACCGACATGGTGTGTGCCGTGGACGACGAGCAGACCATGCAGCTCCTGCGGTTGTTCAACGAAGAGGCGGGACAGAACGAGCTGGTCCGGCGCGGTGTGGATCAGACCTTGATCGACCAGCTGCAGCTGTTGGGCATCTCCAGCGCGTGCAACCTGGTCGCCAGCATCAAGACCGCCAAGTATTACGACATGGACTCGCGCGACGTGCTCTTCTGCCCGCTGACCGATGGCATGCAGCTCTACGCCTCGCGCCTCGAGGAGATGCGAGAGTGCTATGGAAGTTTCTCCTCAGAGGACGCGCTGGCTGCAGGTGCGCGCTACCTAGACGGCACGACAACCGACCACATGCGGGAGTTGACCTACTTCGACCAGAAGAGCCTGCACAACTTCAAATACTTCACCTGGGTGGAGCAGCAGGGGCGCACGTCGGAGGAGCTCAACCGGCTCTGGGATGATGATTTCTGGAAAGAGACCTTTGCACAGGAGCAGGTGGACGAGTGGGACCGGCTGATCGGACGATTCAACGACGCCACAGGTCTCACGAAGGCCCTCTAGCCGCCCCCCACTGACAACTCCACACGACACTACACAACACCGAGGGAGAAAGACGAATGCCGGAGCCCATGCGATCGCTCATTGAAGAGCTCAAGATGCTACGCACCAATCTCAGCAGCCACGACTTCCTGCTTAGCTGGGAACAGTCTGAAGCTGACCTGAGAGCGGTGCTGCTGACCGCGGAAATCTTCGAGCAATTCTACCGCGCCGGCATCGACGCTCGGGTCTTCCGCGGTGGCCTCGCGGTTTCGATCTTCAGAGACAAATCGACTCGCACGCGTTTTTCCTTTGCCAGCGCCGCTACTCTGCTTGGCTTGTCGCTCATGGACTTCGATGAGACCAAGACGCAGGTGGCGCATGGCGAGACGGTACGCGAAACCGCCAACATGATCTCCTTCCTCACCGAGGCCATAGGAGTTCGCGACGACATGTTCATCGGCGAAGGCCACGAGTACATGGTCGAGGTATCCGAGGCGGTCAAACAGGGCTTCGAGGAAGGCGTGCTGCCGCAGAAACCCTCGATCATCAACCTGCAGTGCGATCGCGACCATCCGACTCAGTCCATGGCCGATCTGATGCATTTGAGAAAGACCTTTGGATCCTTGAAGGCCCTCCGAGGAAAGAAAATCGCCATGAGCTGGGCCTATTCCCCCTCGTACGGCAAGCCGCTGTCGGTGCCGCAGGGGATTGTCGGCCTGCTCACGCGCTTCGGCATGAACGTCAGCCTGGCTCACCCCGAGGGCTATGGCCTGATGCCGGAAATAGCCCCAATCGCCAGGCGGCAGGCCAGCGAGTCGGGGGGCTCGTTCGAGATCGTCCACAGCATAGAGGAAGCGTTCGCCGACGCCGACATCGTCTATCCCAAGAGCTGGGCGCCGTACGAGGTCATGCAGCAGCGAACCGAGTACCTGCGCGCCGGCCAGAGCCAGAAGCTCGAAACGCTCGAAGGCGAATGCCTGGAGATGAACGCCAAGCACAAGGACTGGGAGTGCACCGAGGACATGATGGCGAAGACCCGCGACGGCAAAGCTCTCTACATGCATTGTCTTCCCGCGGATATCACGGGCGTGAGCTGCGAGGAAGGTGAAGTCGCCGCCAGTGTCTTCGACCGCTACCGCACCGCCACCTACTACGAGGCCGAGCACAAACCGTACGTCATGGCCGCAATGATCCTGCTCAATCGTTTCGAGCACCCCGACAGGGTGCTGTACAAGCTGCTCAACCGCGAGCTACCGCGGCGCCGCGGCTAGGCGACACCGGACGCCTCCAGTCGGGAGGCGACACGAAGGAAAGGTGTCCCCGAGGGCTACTCTTTGGCGCCGAGGACGAGGGCCAGAAGCGCCATGCGCATGACCACGCCGTAGAAGGCCTCCTGCCAATACCTCGACCAGTGCGTGATATCGACGTCGGAGGGAATCTCGTCCATGCGCGGCAGCGAGTGCAACAGAATGGCGTCGGACTTGCCCTTGGTTGCCAGCAGTTCACGGGTGATCTTGAAGTTCTCCGGAGTCAGCCCCACGTCACCGTCGCGTTCGTCACGCGATTTGGTGTAGTCCGGCTGAACGACCGGCTCGACCAGAATGACGTCCGCCTCGGCGATGCCCTGGTCGACGTGATCGGCTTCGGTGAAGTTGAGGTTGTATCCCTCCAACTCGTGCGTGAACTCCGGAGTAAACGCCAACTCGTGGGGGCACACGAAGGTGATGGGGCAGTCGAACTGGCTCAGGCCGTAGGCGAGGGAATGCATGGTGCGCATGCGCATGTCGCCGACCGCCAGCCAGCGGAGTCCGTCGATGCGGCCCTTCTCTCGTAGCACCGTGTAGAGATCGGTCAGAATCTGGGTCGGGTGCTCGCCCCATCCATCACCACCGTTGATGACCGGGATCGAAGCCCATTTCGCGGCCTCCTGCGGCGCTCCCTGTTGGTAGTGCCGCATGACGATGACGTCGCCATAGAACTCGAGCATCTTGACCGTGTCTTTGATCGACTCCTGGTAGAAATCGCCTGCGCGGGTCATCTTGTCGTCCGCGAAGCCGGTCACCTGTCCGCCGAGTCGGATCATGGCGGCTTCATGCGCCAAACGAGTCCGCGTCGATGGCTGGTAGAAGGCGGTGACGAGAGTCTTGTGTTTCAGGAGGTCGACATTGCGCCGGTTGCGAGCAATAGGCTCCAACTCTTGGGCGACCTCGAAGATACGGAAGAAATCTTGGCGCTCGAAACCCTTGAGCGAGAGAATGTCCCGGCCATTGAAACTGCGCATCGTGGTCTCCTTCTTCGAAGAATAATCCTGAGCAGATCCTAGTCTCATACGAGCAACCGCCGCACCCCCTTTTCGGGCGGGTCCGCTCCCCCATCGACGGTCCGGCTCCGCTGCGGGCGGCGGGACTCGGTCCGGGGGCCTGGCTACGACCCAGATTCCTTCTGTATGATCCTGCTTCCTTCTTCGCGACCGCCGAGGGCCGAGTCCCGGCTCGGTGGTGCGATCAAGGCGAAAGGTATCGAATGCGAGAACTCGTGGTCATCGCCATTGGCGGCAACTCCCTGATCAGGGACTCGCAGCACATGACGGTCTTCGATCAGTACCGAGCTTGCGGCGAGACCAGCAGACACATCGCCGGCATCGTCGAAAAGGGCTACCGGGTCATCATCACCCACGGCAACGGGCCCCAGGTAGGGTTCATCCTGTTGCGCTCCGAGATGGCCAGGGAAGCGATCCACGAAGTGCCCCTCGACACCTGCGGCGCCGACACCCAGGGCGCCATCGGCTACCAGATCGCGCAGACCCTGGATAACGAACTGAAGCGCCACGGCATCGACAAGACGGTCGCAGCCGTGGTGACGCAGGCGGTCGTCGACCGGAATGACCCCGGGTTTCAGAACCCATCCAAGCCGATTGGTCCCTTCTACCCCAACGAGTCGGCCCGGGAGCACCAGGCGAACGAAGGCTGGATCATGAGGGAAGACGCGAACCGAGGCTGGAGACGTGTGGTGCCGTCACCGCGGCCGCTCGAGATCGTCGAGGAGG
>JAAENP010000262.1 GCA_024224155.1 bacterium | reverse complement strand
GGTGGCGGTTGCCGGCCTGTTTGTGGTGCCTCAGTGGGCCATGGGCCCCGATTCTACACCCGCCTCCGACGAGACCTGTTTGAACTTCTCTTGAGATTCCGGCAGTGAGCTGAGCTCGCCGTCGAGCGCGACGGTCAGCACCTCGTCCATCGAATCGACCAGGTGAACTGTCAAGACCTCGCGAATCTCCTCCGGAATATCCTCAAGATCCTTCTCGTTTTCGCTCGGCATCACGATCTCTGTAATGTCTGCACGGAAGGCTGCCAGGATCTTATCCTTGATTCCACCGACTGGCAAGACATTGCCGCGCAGCGTGATCTCACCGGTCATCGCCACGTCTTTGCGCACCGCGATGTCGGTCAAGGCCGAGACCCGCGCCGCCGCCATGGTGATGCCCGCTGACGGCCCGTCCTTCGGAATCGCGCCTTCAGGCACGTGGATGTGCACGTCGAGCTTCTCGTTGAAGCCGGGGTCGATCCCCAGGATCTCGGCGCGGCCGCGCACGTACGACACCGCCGCGCGCGCCGATTCCTGCATCACGTCGCCCAGCTTGCCGGTCAGGGTCAGCTTGCCCTTGCCCTTCATCAGGCCGATCTGGGTCTCGAGAATCTCGCCGCCCACCTGGGTCCACGCCAGCCCGGTCGAAACGCCGACCATCGACTCTTCCTGCTTCCGCCGGTGCCGGAACTTCGGCTTGCCGAGAAGCTCGCGGATGAAATCCGCCCCGTCGACGGTGATCTCGATCTTCTTGCCCTCGTCCACGACCCGCCGGGCGAGCTTGCGGCACACCGAGGCGATCTCGCGCTCGAGGTTACGCACCCCCGCCTCGCGGGTATAGCTGTCGATCAGCGCCCGGACCGCGTCGTCCTCGAAGGACACGGAGTACTTCTTGAGGCCGTGCCTCTTGATCTGCCGCGGCACCAGGAACTGCTGGCCGATGGCGAGCTTCTCATTCGGCGTGTAGCCGGTCAGCTCGATGACCTCCATCCGATCGCGCAGCGCCGGCTCGATCTCGTACATGTAGTTGGCGGTCGTGATGAAGAGCACCTTCGACAGATCGAACGGCACGCCCAGGTAGTGGTCGAAGAAGGTGCTGTTCTGCGCGGGGTCGAGGACTTCGAGAAGGGCGGACATCG
>JAAENP010000261.1 GCA_024224155.1 bacterium | reverse complement strand
TCTCCTCGCTACCTTCGGTGAAGAGGAACCGCGGTGCCCAGTCCCCGCTGCGGTGCGGGCAAATCGCTGCTCCTCGCCTCGCCCTCCAGTCGCCACGCCGCAAGCGCATCGGAGGGCATCTCGGAGGCCACTTGTGATCTGCGCGTAGCGGCGCGCAGGCGAGGGCCCGACCAGCGCAGTCTGAGAAGCCCGAGGCGTCCCCTGGCCGGCCGCCCTGCCGATCGGCGACGAGCTGGGCCTCTAAGCGGTGTGCGTCAGCCAGAGGCGCTTCGCTGGAGGACCTACGGGCTAACTGCTGTCGAACCTTCGACCTGACGGTCTACAATCAGGCACGCATGACCCAACTGGACGAGCTATTCAGCGAATCGGCTCAAGAACGAATTCGCGAAGCCGTGGACCGAGCCGAGGGCCGAACCTCGGGCGAGATCGTACCGTACGTCGTGGGCTCTAGTGACACTTATGCCGCGGCGCACTGGTCGAGCGCGCTGCTCGGCGCCTTGCTGGCCCCCGTTCTGGCGCTGCTTGCGTACGAACGGCTGGCGATCTGGGGTCTGCCGATCGCCGTCTGGATGCTGACCCCGGTTCTGGTCGGGGCGGCGGTGGGTTACCTGGCGGCCGCGGCCATTCCGGTCTGGCGCCGCTCTCTGATAGGAGATGCGACGCTCGATCGGCGCACTCGGCGGCGAGCCGCGGTCGCGTTCTTGGAGGAGGAGGTCTTCAAGACGCGCGCGCGCACCGGGGTCCTCATCTTTCTGTCGTTGTTCGAGCATCGCGTCGTCGTGATGGGCGACGAAGGGATAAACCGTGCGATCGAAGCCGGGGAGTGGCAGAGGATCGTGGACGGAGTTGTTGCCGGAATTCGAGAGGGCAAGCCAGCCGACGCATTGGTCGGCGCGATTCGAGAGTGCGGTGAGCTACTCGAAGAGCGTGGCGTGGCCATCCAGCCCGACGACACGGACGAACTCAGCGATGAGTTGCGCAGGCACGACAGCTGATGCGCGCGCAGGTCACAGCAATGCGGTGGAAGATCGGTCGAATCCGGCTGCCGCTCCTGATTCTCCCGGCGGCGATCGTGCTGCTGGCGGGCGCCGGCGCCGCGCTCGAGGTTCCCTACCTGAGCGGACGTGTGACCGACCTCGCCGACCTGATCTCCGCGGAGACCGAAGCGCGGATCAGTGCCAGGGTGGAAGAGTTCGAGAATCGCACCGGAAGCCAGATCGCGGTCCTAACGATTCCCTCGCTCGAAGGCGAGGCGCTGGAGCAGTTTTCACTGCGGGTAGCCGAAACCTGGGGTCTCGGTCGGGCCGAACAAGATGACGGAGTCCTGCTGCTGGTCGCTCGCGACGATCGCAAGATGCGCATCGAAGTGGGCTACGGCCTGGAAGCGGATCTGACCGATGCCGAGAGCGGCAGAATCCTGCGCAATATCCTCACGCCGCGGTTCAAGGCGGGCGATTTCGACGGCGGTATCGAGCAGGGAGTGGATGCGATCGTGGGTACCCTCGAGGGAGCGGAGGTGATCCCGCCCGACTCTTCCAACGGGTTCAGCGACGTGCCGGTAACCGCTCGGCTCTTCTTCGGCGCCATGTTCTTTCTGGTCGTCGGCTTGTTCTCGCTGACCTCGATTTTCTCGACGGGTTGCCAGGGCTGGTTTCTGTACTTCTTTCTCGTTCCCTTCTGGGGGTCTTTTCCCATGGTCATTTTCGGCCCGAGAGGCGGTCTGATCGCTCTGGGGGCCTGGGTGGTGGGAGCTCCGATTTTGAAGCTGATCTTCAGAAACACCGAGTTCGCCAAGAAGTGGGTCACGGTCGGTCCCGGCTGGTCGGGCGGAAGCTCGGGCGGAGGCGGCTGGAGTGGCGGCGGGTTCTCCGGCGGAGGAGGGGGCGGTGGCTTCTCGGGCGGAGGCGGGAGCTTCGGAGGCGGCGGGGCCTCGGGCAGCTGGTAGGGGGTGGGCGCTGTGGCTCTAGTGCCGATAGTAGGCCGCCGGTGCGCTCTTCTCGCTCGCCCCTCGAAGACTCGGTTTAGCGCTCGCTCGCAAGAGGCACGCGGCGGGCCTTGCAGGCACAGTGCCGCGGAGTGCTTCGCCCGCGCACCAGTGGACCGAGGCAGGTCCGGTCGCGGGCGGGTGAAGAGAGACCCGAACGTGTCGCGCCGGTGCGGTCTCTCCGCGAGCGCAGAGAGGCTCGCTTCGAGACCGACGCGGCGCTCCCTCAGGGACCGAACCGCAGTGAGTGGGAGTCGCGAAGTGGTGCCCGTGCTCGGAGCGGTCGACCATCGCTTGCCCTTGAGCGAAGCGAAGGGTGTCGACCGTCGGCTCCGCGCCGCACCCGCGGACCGAGGCAGGCCTGGTCGTGGGCGGGTGAAGACAGAACCGAGCGTGTCGTACCGGTGGGCGAGGGGCGGTGCTCGAAGGGCTCGCCATGGCTAGGAAGGTCGCCGTTATCACCGGCGCCACCCGCGGCTTGGGTTGGGCGATGGCTCACGGCTTTGCCCGGGCCGGTTGCGAAGTGGCCGGGTGCGGGCGGTCGCGAGAGCAGATCGACGAGCTGGCACGCGAGCTTCCGGGTCCGCACATGTTTCGTGCCTTGGACGTAACGACCGCCGAAGTCGAGGAGTGGGCGCGGGAGGTCGTCGATGAGCTCGGCCCTCCCGACCTCGTGCTCAATAACGCCGCGCTCATGAACGCCCAAGCGCCGCTGTGGGAGGTGCCGCAGGCAGAGTTCTCGGATCTGATCGACGTCAATCTCAAGGGTGTGTTTGCTGTGTGCAGGGCCTTTCTGCCCGTGATGGTCGAAAGGAGGCAGGGCGTAATCGTCAACTTCAGCTCGGGTTGGGGGCGGTCCACGTCGCCCGGCGTCGCGCCTTACTGCGCCACCAAGTACGGCGTCGAGGGCTTGACCAAGGCCTTGGCCCAGGAGCTGCCACCGGGAATGGCTGCGGTTCCGCTGAGTCCCGGCATCATCGATACCGACATGCTACGAGTCGCGTGGGGCGACGGCGCGGCCGCCTATCCGGGTCCCGAGGAGTGGGCGAAGCGAGCGGTGCCGTATTTGTTGTCGCTCGATGCCTCGGCGAACGGGCAGTCGCTAACCGTGCCGTGACCAAGGTCGACACCCTTCGCTTCGCTCGAGGGCAAGCGGAGGTCGACCGCTACAAAGGGCCTCAGCAGTCCGGCAAGCGCGAGGCCGGCCGTGTGCGCCTCGGAGCGAGCCTCTCTGCGCTCGCGCAGAGGCGGCACCGGCGGCCACTATCGGCTGTAGGAGAGGGCAGGCCGAGGTCGACCGCTACACTCAAGTCGGTTTGCGCAGTGCTCGGGCGCTATCGCGCAAGCGCTTTTTCGGACACTTGCGTCAAAGCGTCGAGAGTCTCTTTCAGCGCCGACTGCGCCTGGCTCTGCGCCTCTTTCTCCATTCGTTGGGGATACTCGATCGGCTCGCCGACTGCCACCGCGATCCGTGAGAACGGCTTGGGCACGATCACTCGATCCCACGATTTGAGCCGCCAGCACTTGGCGGCGACGTAGCTCAGGGGAACCAGCGGCGCCTTGGCGGTCTGAGCGAGAACGATGACGCCGGCCTGCGCCTGATAGATGGGACCGCGCGATCCGTCGGCGACGGACAGCACCGAGACGTTTTCCTTGCGAACCATGCGATGGAGCGTCTTCAGGCCCGACATTCTGGCGGTGCGCGCCGCG
>JAAENP010000260.1 GCA_024224155.1 bacterium | reverse complement strand
CCAGCATCTCGATCTCGAGCCGGCTCTGGCGCAGAGTCACACCTGCCGAGACATACTTTCCGAGCTCGAAGGCAAAGGACGCGCCGACGCTCTTGAGCAATGCCTCGACTTCCCTCCTGGCCCTGAAATCATCCTCGAAGAAGGTGTCCTGCACGAAGAACTCGCTCTGCCCCTTGAAGTTGACCGGCTGCTGGTAATAGATGGAAAAGGCCCAGTGTTGAAACGGCTTGACGAAGCTGGCGAAGGACACGTCGGTCACCGAATCGCCGAGGGTGACGACGGGGCTCGAGTCGCCGGCCGGGAAAGAGCCGAAGAGATCGATCACGTCCAGAACCTCGACCGCGTTGAGATCGACGGCGTCGACGTCGTAGGACGAGCCACGCACGTATAGCGCGACCTCGGGGCGGTCCAGGGTCGTGAGGCCGGCCGGGTTCGACTCGGCGGCGGTGGCATCGTCGGCGATGGCGATGAAGGCGCATCCCATGCCGAGGGCTCGGGCGCCGGGAGGGGCGAAGTTGAGAGGTATCGAGGAGAATCCCGGCGGGCTGAGCTCCAGTGGTCCGCCCGGTTGCGGTGGTGGTTGTGTCCAACCCGGGATAGTCCCGAGAAGGCTCAAAAGGCTCCATGAGATAACGAAACGCGCAGCGTTCATCGTACCCTCCTTTCAGTTGATTGGATCTCAGCGAGGAAGCGATTGCCGTCAGGCAAGCGCTTCCTGATCCTGCGTCCTCCATCCCAGCGCAGGATCTCAGGAGCACACACTCCTACAGATATAGGACTCCGGAGCCAGTTCTTTCGGGTTAGTGGCCCGAAGCTTTTCTCCAGATCTCGTGATCATACACCGCCGAACAGCTATCGCGGATTGACTGTACGGGTTGCCGGTGAACGAGTACAAGCGTGCGGCGTTGCCGATCGCGACCGCCCGATACGTTCGCCGTCACCGATG
>JAAENP010000259.1 GCA_024224155.1 bacterium | reverse complement strand
CTCCCGTGTAGTGCGAATCGCAGAGATTCACACTTGACCTTTTCAGGCCCGGAGGCCACAGCAACGGGCTGGTCAGATCGCCGCTGCGGCTAGAGCTGCGAAATGGCGCGAGCCACCGGCGTCGGCGAGCGGATCGAGCTCTTCGCCGGTGCGGACGAAACCGAGGCTCGGGCGGAAGCTTCCCTTGGGGAAGATCGCCGCGGCGGCGTTGCCGAGCCTCAGGGTGACCGAGGCTTCGCGGAACATGTCGACGAAGGCGCGGAGGGCCTGGCGGAACCGCTTGCGCATTTCCTTGCTCGCCGCGTGGCATCGCGGCTTCGGCGTGGGCCGGAACCTGACCGGGCGCTCGAGGGGATTCTGCTGACGGATCTTCTGCATGCCGACGGGCTCGGTACCGAGCTCTTCGCGGAGCTCGGCGGCGGCAGCCTCGATCTCGGCGACCATCTGGGCGACGCGCTTGCGGATCTCGGCGGTCGGCAGGTGCTGCCAACAGGGCAACGGCGCCAGCTTGAGCTCGTAGGGCATCATGAACGCGCCGCGAGCGACTCTCTCGACCGGCGTGCCCCGGCGGGCCGCTTTGCGCTCGGCCTGGCGATGGGCCTCGTACTCGGCGGTGCGGTCGTACCACGTACCGGCCATCGGCTTGCCGTCGATCAGCGCCTCGGCGCAGTGCAGACCCTCCCATTCTCCGATGCGGGCGACGAGATTCTCCTTGATCGTATTGGACAACCCTACCAACTGCACGTGATGCGTCGTCTCTGCCAACACGTTTCCGGGTGACGCACCCCTTTCACCCGTACAGCGGTCGCGACTTCGCCTTGGTCGAGATCCTGAGCTCCGGCACTGGTAGCAGGGAGCGGGTGTACTTCGATGACCCCGACGGCCGGAGGACGTACATCCCTATCGACTGCACGGATCTGGCGTCTGTGGACCCGTTCGTCGCCGCCGCAGGTGGCCGTGCGTACTTCCGCGCCCAGGATCTGCTTCGGCTCTGCGCTCTGGTCGACAGCCTGCTGGGAGACGCCACGTCTGACGACTCAGGTCTCAAGTGGTGACCGCCCTGATTGTCAAGAGGATTATGCCTAGAATGACAAGAAGATTATGCCGCCACGTAGGATCAGCTACAGAAGTTTGTGGTCAAAGCCGCCTAGCAACTCGAGATTCTTCGAAACAGGGCTTGACAACTCGGCGAGGTCGGCATAATCTCCCTTACAGAACCGGGAGGATACATGGCCGACGCGAAACGGGACGACGACAAGACTCAGGCGCTACGCAGACGGGGCTGCTTGAACCGATACCCCGAGAAGGTCCAGGACGAGCTGTTCGACCGGATCGACTTCTTCGACCCGAGGGACCTGGTCCAGGTCAAGTACGAGATGCTGCGCCGAGTGCGACTCGAAGGCCAGTCTGTGAGTCGAGCCGCTACGGAGTTCGGCTTCTCTCGCCCGACCTTCTACCAGGCACAGGAGAAGTTCATAGACAGCGGCCTCGCGGGCCTGATCCCGAGCAAACCAGGGCCTCGAGGAGCCCACAAGTTCAACGATGAGGTGGTGGACTATGTTCTGGAGAGACAAGCCAAGGACCCCTCGTTGCGCGCTGAAGATCTGGTCGGCCTCGTCCAGCAACGCTTCGGCTTCAAGGCCCATCCACGTAGCCTCGAGCGCGCTTTGGAGCGTCGAAAAAAAAACTCCTGAGGAGTGCCAGCTGGCCTTCTCGCCCAGTGCTCAAACCTTGGAGAGAGGCTACGAGATCTTGCGACAACAGATGCTCACGAACGGCGCTCACCACGGTTCGGCTCCCGGCCTCGCCGTCTTCCTGCGCCAGGGTATGGTCGGTTGGATGAAAGCCTATTCGCTGTGTTCCCCGACGCTTCCGTGTCCACCTCCACGCTCCGGAGGTAGCGAAATACCCACAGGTTTGATCGCAGATGTGACCACCATTCTGACCAGCATTGTTCTGTCCCACCAGGAGACCCATGAGACAAGACCACCATCAGAAAGTCACTGCACAACATCTGACCCGCGGCGCCTATCTCTACATCCGCCAGTCGACGCTGCGTCAGGTGGTGGAGAACACCGAGAGCACCCGCCGACAGTATGACCTCCGCGAGCGTGCTCTGAGCCTCGGATGGGCCCAAGACCAGATCGTGGTCGTCGACAGCGACCAGGGACTTTCCGCCAGCACATCCGATCGGATCGGCTTCCAGAATCTGGTCACCGATGTCAGTCTGGGTCGTGCCGGACTGGTGATGGGACTCGAGGTCTCGCGCCTGGCCCGCAATTCGGCCGACTGGCATCGACTGCTGGAAATCTGTGCTCTGAGTAACACGCTGATCCTCGACGAAGACGGCCTGTACAATCCGGCTCATTTCAACGACCGGCTCTTGCTGGGCCTGAAGGGGACCATGTCCGAAGCCGAGTTGTATACGCTGCGCACCCGTCTTCAGGGAGGACTGCTCAACAAGGCCCGGCGGGGCGATCTCAAGGTGCCGCTTCCTGTCGGCTTTCTCTACGATGAGCAATCGCAGGTCGTGCTCGATCCCGACACGCAGGTGCAAGAGGCGATTCGGCTCTTCTTCGCCACGTTTCGCCGAGTCGGCTCGGCCCTGGGAACAGCGCGCACCTTTCACGAACAAGGGCTCCAGTTTCCGCGCCGTCCCACCAGGGGTCCGGGATCCAAGAGTCAGAGGATCCTATGGAAAGATCTCGATGTCGGATGTGCCCTACGAGTCTTGCAGAATCCTCGTTACGCAGGCATCTTCGCCTACGGTCGAATGCAAACACAGATGACTCCCAAAGGGCCGAAGCGGCGACAGTGTCGAGATCCTCAAGACTGGGTCGCCTGCGTCCCCGACGCTCATGAAGGCTATATCACCCAGCAGGAGTACGAGGAGAATATGCGTCGGTTGGAAGAAAACGCCCAAGCGGTAGGGGCGGATCGGCGCAGCCCACCCAGAGAAGGCAGAGCACTACTGCAAGGACTGGTCTTGTGCGGCAAATGTGGTCAGCGGATGACAGTCCATTACCACCCGCGCCAGGGAGAGCTCATCCCGAGTTACTGCTGCAAAGATAAATTGGGACCTTCTTGCCAGATCATCCACGGGCAGGGTCTCGATCAGGCGATCGCAGAGCTGATGGTCGAGCTCATGGCCCCAATGACCTTGGAGGTGTCTATCAGCGTCCAGCAAGAGCTCGAGCAACGTTTCGAGGAGACGGAACGGTTACGCCAGAAGCGGGTAACACGGAAACGCTACGAAGCAGATCTGTCCCGCCAACGATTCATGCAGGTCGATCCGAACAATCGGCTCGTCGCGGCGACCCTCGAGGCAGAATGGAATGAGAAGCTGAGAGAGCTCGCCGCAGCACAGGAGGAGTTCGAACGCCGCCGCGAGCAAGATCGCCAGACGTTGAGCGAGGAGCAGAAGTCGAGGATCTCGGCGCTGACTACGGACTTCCCCAAGCTGTGGAACGACTCTCGGACGCCATCGCGGGAGCGCAAGCGGATGATCCGACTCCTGATCGAAGACGTGACGCTCCTGCGCGAGGACGGCATCACCGCTCACATCCGGTTCAAAGGGGGCGCGACCCGGACTCTGAACCTGCCGGCACCCCTCAGCGCCTGGCAGCAACGCAAGACGAGCCCGCAGCTGGTCGCCGAGATCGACCGACTTCTCGACCACCATACCGAGAGCGAGATTGCCCGGTCCCTCGCTGAAGAAGGGCGCCTCTCCCCGACGGGCCTGCCCTTCACACCACAGATCGTGTGCACCATCCGCAAGAGCTACCGACTCAAGCGCCGCTACCATCGCCTCCGCGACGCCGGCTATTTGACCCTTGCGGAGTGGGCGAGGATGCTGCACGTCGGCCAGGAGAGACTCGCGCGCTGGCGAGAGCGCGGTTTCTTCAAGGCTCATCACTTCAACGACCGATGCTGCCTCTACGAGTTGAATCCAGATGGTCTGGATGACCTCCCCGAGCCCCTGAAGCAAGCCGCTTCCAGGGGACGCAGTCCACAAACGACCAATGAGGTGTAGTATGAAGCGCTGCCTTTGCTCAGGTGGTACTTCAACCTGCGCCACTGAGCCTCCGGCTCGTGGCTGACGACGATCTGGTCGAATCGGCGTTCCCAGAACGATCCCCGCCACTTCCGAAGCCGCCCTCCGATCTCCTTCGAGATGTTGCATCCCAGATGCTGCATGAAACGCGACAAGCTCCGCTGGTCGCGGACGATGAGCAAGTGGTGGGCGTGATTCGCGAGCCACACCGTCGAACAGAGCTCTAACGGCGAGACCTCGAGAGCCCGGCCCAAGACGCCGACCACGACCTCGTTGAATCGACGAGGTTCGGGACCGGGCGTCAGGAGCGCGCGAGCGCCGGTCACTCGGCTGGTGACCTCGACGAGGACGCCGTCTTTTCTCTCGGGGATGTAACGCGCGGGTCGGCCCATCTGGATCTCCAGAGCCTGCACTGGTGGCAGGCTCTGGAGATACCAGTACGTAGAATGGGCTCGAATTCTGTAGCCGAACACCGAAATCGGCCCCAACCACGCTCTCGCCCAGGCGCCGGGCAACGTCCGCTGCTGCCAGCAGGAGGCCGGACTCTCGAAGCCGTCGGTGGGCAACGTCTCGCAGGTCGCGACGATCGACAAGAACCGGCTCCTGGAGCGCGTCGGTGCGCTTTCCGGCGGCCCGCTCGCCGAAGTCGAAGACGGGATTCCTCTCGTCTTGGGACTTTGAGCAGGGCTTTGCGCACGGACTGCGCTCAGTCCCTCCGTCTCAGGTCAGCGAACTGGGCGGCCCTCATCGCCTTGTGCTCCTCGCGACTTCCGCCAAAGCTGATGTCGGCCGCCTTTCGCGGAGGACCCTTGGTGGAAAGGTTGCTCGGATCCGCCTCCCATTCGAGCCGTTGGAGGTACTTCCACCAGACCTTTTCATGCTCTGACTCCGCCTGCGCTTCACCACGGCAGACCTCCACGAAACGCTGTTG
>JAAENP010000258.1 GCA_024224155.1 bacterium | reverse complement strand
GGGGCCGAGGATCCCTTCGGCGGAGCGGACTCCTGGACGCAGAACTTCCAAAACGGCTTTCCGGTCGTCACCATCGGCTACGGCGAGGACGGCGGGATCGAGGACGAGTCCAGCCTGCGCAGCGGCCGCCGCCTGCGCATCGATCCGGACGCCTTTGAGCCACCGTCGGGCTACAAGCGGATGAGCATGGGGCCGCAGTAGGCGAGGGGCCGTCGGCCCCTTTCTTCTCCAGCGTCCGCACCCCGTGGCGGGCGTCTTGGTGGGTCGTTACCGACCGAGCGAAGCGCAGCTCACCAGCGAGCCGTTGCGCAGGTCGCGCACGACGGCGGCGAAGCCGCCACTGGCGCAGTCGTTCTTGCCGACGAGCGCGATGGCGCCTTGCGCTCGCCGAGGCCTTGGTGGCAATAGCGGCTACTTTCAAAGTGCAGCTCACAACAGCCCAGCGGGGAATCGAGGTGCGGACTATGCGATGGTCTGACCTTGATGGTGATTGGTGGACGATTCCTGCTGAGCGGACCAAGAACGGACGCCAGCATCGGGTCTTTCTTTCACCTCTAGCGCCGTCCGCCCTCACAGCGGCCAGACGTAAAGGATCATGGGGATCCCGACAAGCAACACCAGAACCTCGAGGGGCAACCCCATCCTCCAGTAGTCGCCGAACTTGTAGCCACCCGGGCCGAGGATGATGGTGTTGTTCTTGTGCCCGATCGGTGTCAGGAAGGCGCAGGAGGCGGCGACCGCGACGGCCATCAGGAAAGCGTCCGGGTTGGCGTCCAGGCGATGGGCGATGTCGACACCGATCGGCGCCGCGATGAGCGCCGTGGCCACGTTGTTGAGAATGTCGGAGAGGGTCATCGTGATCACCATGAGCAAGGCGAGCACGGTCACCGTCGACATACCCTCGGTCCAGATGACCACTTGATTGGCGATCAGCGCGGTTCCTCCGCTCTCTTCCATGGCGATGCTGAGCGGGATCATCGAGCCCAGAAGGATGATGACCGACCATTCCACGGACTCGTAGATCTCGTTGATGGGCACGATCCTGAGCACGACGTAGAGGGCAACGACCGCCGCCAGGGCCACGGGAAGGTAGACCCAGCCCAGGCTCGCAACCACGATCGCGGCCACGAAGGCGCCCACGGCGACCCAGGCCTTCTCGCGCTGCGTGACCTCGAGCCCGCGCTCCGCGAGGGACAGGCAGCCCAGCCAATGGACGACATCCGGCATTTGATCCTTCGGCCCGAGCATCAGCAGGATGTCGCCGGGCTGGACGGGCGATTTTCGCACCCGGTCTCGAATCCGCCGACCGCTCCTCGAGATTCCCAGAAGGGTCACACCCTGGCGAGCGAGGAGGCCGACGTCCATCGCCGAGCGCCCGACGACTCGCGCGCCGGCCGGCACCACCGCCTCGACCAGATCGAGTGCCTCGGAAGCCAGGCGTTTCTTCTTGCGCGATGCCGAGAGCTTGAGGTCCGCGGCGCCCGCGAAATCGTTGATCGCATCGGGAGCCCCTTCGAGGACGATGAAGTCGCTCTTGCGGAGCTCTTCGTCCAAGGCCATGCCCGCCAGACGCCGGCCGCGCCGCACGAGACCAAGGATCTGAACCTCGTTCTCCTCGCTGAGCTCCTCCAGATCTCGGAGCTGCTTTCCGAGGAAGGGTGACGACTCGTTCACCCCCACCTCGGCGACATAGCCCCGCAGTTCCTCGAGCTCCTGGACCGCGTCGTACCGGGTCCGGTCCTTGGGGACGAATCGCCAGCCGACCAACGCTACGTAGGCGACGCCGACGACGGCCACCGCCGCCCCCACGGGTGCGAAGTCGAACATTCCGTACGGCTCTCCCAGGGCGTTCTCGCGGAAGGTCGCGATGACGATGTTGGGCGGCGTGCCGATCAGGGTCACCATTCCGCCCAGGATCGAGGCGAACGAGATCGGCATCAGGGTGAGCGCCGGACTGCGCTTCGCTTTGCGGGCGGCCTGGAGGTCGAGCGGCATCAGGAGGGCGAGTGCGGCCACGTTGTTCATCGCGGTCGAAAGCGCCGCCGAAAGGCCGGCCATGATGCCGATGTGCGCCTGCAGACCCCGTGAGGCATCGAGCACCGGGCGGGCGAGCATGTCGATCGCACCCGAGCGCGAGAGTCCACGGCTGACGATCAGGACCAGCGCAATGATGACGACTGCCGGGTGGCCGAATCCCGAGAAGACCTGGTTCTTGGGAACGAGGCCCAGGACGGCGGAGAGGATCAGGGCCCCGAACGCGACGAGGTCGTACCGGAACTTGCCCCAGATCAGGAAGACGAAGACTGCGGAGACGAGAGCGAACAGCGCAATCTGATCGAAGGTCACGTGGACACTCTAACCGGAGCGAACGAGGAGGTCGAAGAGCTGCTGTCACGCCGTCGTCCCCGGCTGGACGCATCGCCTCGCCCCGTGCGAACGGTTGCTCTCCACACAACTCGTCCGAGAAGGGCGACATATCGGACGTCATGCGTCAACTCGATTTCGCGCCCAAGTCTCGACCTGATGCCTTGCCTGCTTGTGCTTGAGGCCGCTCGTCCGAGCCTGGTCGTCGTGGCTCGACCGCAAGGTCGCCGCCATCGATTCCGTCTTCTCCCTTCAGAGTGGAGTCGGTCGCCGCAGCTGCGAGTCCTCGCTTC
>JAAENP010000257.1 GCA_024224155.1 bacterium | reverse complement strand
TCGTAGGCGTTGCTGAAAAAATTGGCGATGCTACCCAGGAGCAGGTTGGCGTTGGAAACGCCCGCGGCCGTCAGCACAGGTAGGTCCGCTGCGCTGACGACGTTGTTCTGCAGGGCGAGGCGGTCGTCGATCTCGATCGAGTAGTAGTCCAGCGTAATGCTGGTGGTGGGATTCGGCGAGGCCACCAGGCCGAACGTGAGGCTGCTCGATTCCTCCGGCTCGAGCGCAATGGAGCCCAACGCGATCGCGACCGGATGATCGACCGGATAGACCCCGCTCGGAATCAGGTTGCCGCTGGCGTCCGCACTGGTGGTGACGTTCAGGGTGTTGACCTGACCCGGTGTCGGCGCCCGGAAACCGGTGTTGGCGGTCCCTCTCACAGCGAACTTGTCGGTCACGTCGACGCGCCCGGAGATCTTCCAGTCGAAGGTCGAACCGAAGACGTCGTAGTCTTCAAAGCGCAGGGCGAGACCGCCCGAGAGGCGGTCGGTAAAGTCGGCTTCCAGGTCCAGATAGGCGGCGAAGCTCTCGCTGCTGAAGCTACCGGCCGACTCGGTCGGAAATCCCTGGAAACCGTCGGAGCCGACCCCGAAGATCGCCGCGGTGGGACCGGCCTCGATCGATGCGGGATCACCCGCGCCGATCTTGTACGTTTCGTCTCGGTATTCGAATCCGAAGGCCAGGTTCAGCGGCGAGACCAGTGAACCGACTTCGAAGGGCTTGACGAAATCCGCGGTGAAGCCGGTCTCCTCCTGGGTCAGGGTGCCGGGATTGAAGGACGTCGGCGAGAGACCGCCC
>JAAENP010000256.1 GCA_024224155.1 bacterium | reverse complement strand
GGATGTCGGCGGAGAGGACCTCGAGGCGGCCCTCGACTTTTTGCAGCGTCTGGCCGGCGACGCGCCGGCCGATGCCGAGCGGGCTCATAAGCTTGAGGCGGACCCGCTCGGTCTCGTCCAGAACCTGAGTGATGTGTTGCTCGAGATGGTAGAAGCGGCTCTCGGCGAGCAGCATCGCGTTGCCCGCCAGCTTGCCCTCCAGGGCCTTCTTCGCCGAAATCATATGGATCTCCGGCTCGGCGTCGAGGAGTCTGCGGGCATTCTCGCGAACGAAATCCTCGACCTGCCACCGATCCTCGTCGGATGCGAGGAAATCCATCTTGTTGATTACGAAGACGAGCTTCTTGCCCCACTCGCGAATCTCGGTCAGGAATGCGCGCTCGCTTTCGGCGAACGGCCGGTCGGCCGAAGTGACGAACAACACCAGATCGGCCCTCGGAATGAACTCCTGGGTCAGTGCCTCGTGCTCGCGGTCGAGAGCGTTGGTACCGGGTGTGTCGACGAAATGGACCTGTCGCAAGAAGGCCAGCGGCTCGGTGAGCACTTCGACGCCGTCAGCGTCGACGGTTCGAGATCTCTCGGGTCCGTAGATGATTCGATGAATGCGACTGGTGGTGGGAGTGACACCCTCTTCGAGCACCGGCCCGCCGAGAAACGCGTTGAGGAACGTGCTCTTGCCCGAGTTGAACTCTCCGACGACGACCAGCAGGAAGAGCTCGTCGAGCGAGCGGATCGCCGTTTCGAGTGTCTTTCGTGTTGCCGGGTCACCGTGGCCGCTCTCGACCACCGCCTGGAGCTCGCGCAGGGCGTGGCGCTGGCGCGCGAGAATCCCGCGCTGCTCTTCGTCCAGGACCGTCTCGAGCATCTGGCGGCCGCTGTACCTCTAGGGTCGGGGCCGAACTCGGGTCTCGAGTGTCTCGAACTTGGGTTTCGTATCGAACCGGCATTCGCCGTCGGCTTCGATCTCGAGGCTCTGGCACCGGCTCTGGAGGTTCTTGGGCTTCGGCTTCTTGCCGCCCTCGGCCCAGATCTTCAGGGCTCGCCACGAGGCCAGAAGCTCGACCTCGCTGAAGCCGCAGTGGGAGGCCTTGGCTTCGGTTACAAAACCGGCGGCGAGGCCGTCGGCGGGAGCGAGATCACTGTAGTTGCGCAGGTTCTCGGGGAAGAAGACACTGTCTCGACTGGTGTGGAGCGAGATGACCTTGGTGTCCTTGATGTCGCCCGAGAGCCTGGACGTCTGCGCCAGCTTGCGGGCGCCTTTCGGGTCGACCTTGGCACGTTCAATGGACGCGTTGAGGGAGTCCGAGCCATAGTCGACGCCGTCGTTTCCTACCGGCAGCCGGCCCTTGAGCTTCCTCTTGTCGCGCACCAAGTCGTAGAGGCCGAAGGTGGCCTGCTGCATCGCATCGTGTAGGCCGCTTTCGGGGATGTCATTGACCCGGAGCAGCTCCTTCAAGCGCTGCTTCTGCTCGCTCGAGCGCTGAGGTCGCTTGCTGTCGATGCCGGTGCAAACGTTGACCGCGTTGCGAATGTCCGCGGGCTCCAGATCATTGGGCTTGGGCAGCCCCTTCGCGCCACCGGGGATTGACGCACCGATGACTTCCGAGCAGATGGCATCGTAGGCGAGCCGAAGATCGAGCGCCGCTTCCCAGTTGGGGACGCCCGCCAGAGGCCCACAGCTGGTGAGTGCGCCCACCAGGTTGCCTAGTTTGGCGGATTCGACTGCCGCCAGGGCCGCGAGGGCACCGGTGGATTCGCCGAAGAGATAGACATTGGTGGGCTCTCCGTAGCGGGCGACGAACGTGTCGTACACTTTCTCGAGGTCGCGCTCGGACTTGAACAATGGCCAACCCGTGACGGTGTAACTCGTGGTGCCGAGTGCGTAACCCTCGTCGAACTGGCGCTGGGCCAGTTGACCGAAGTCCTCGATCTCCCGGACGCCGAAGTAGTTCGAGTCGTGGCTCCAGATAGCGAGGTCGCCGTTCCAGTTTTCCGGTACGGCCAGGAGGAACGAGGAGCCTCCGGCCGCTCGGCCCTCGAAGCAATCACAGTTGGCAATCTGAAAAGCCACGGACCCGCTCCAGGCACCGGCACCCAGCGGGTTCACGGCCCGCACACGCCAGGAGTACGCTCCGGCCGCCAGCGCCCCCGAGGTGAACCGGCAGACCCCTCCGATGCAGTGGTCCGCCGCTGCCAGAACGGTCGATGTGCCGAAGGCGTCTTCGATCTCGTACTCGGTCGCGCCGACGACCGTGTTCCAACGAAATGTGGGTGTGCCGTCGAAGACCCGAGACGAGGGGGACACCGCTGCCGGCGCGACCGACGGTGGTCCGTCGAAGACCACGACCGTCTCCGGCTCGCTCCAGGTACCGCCACAGATGTTCTCGGCGAGCACTCGCCAGATGTACTCGCCGGTCAACAGAGGATCATCGAGTACGGCCGTGCATCTGTTGCCTTCGCACGACTCGGTGGCGTCGAACGATCCGTCGAAAACGACGCCCGCGCTTCTCGAGACCAGCTCGAGGCGATAGCTCTTGGCCGCCTTGACCGGCTTCCAGGTGAATTCGGGCTCGAGGCCGCCGACGCTGAAGAGCTCGCCGCTCGGAGCCACCAGTTTGCCCACCTTTTTCGGAGACGACGGAACGATCGTGAACGACTCCTCCGCGGTCCAGGGGCCGTACCCGCGAGTGTTTCGTGTCTGGATGCGAATCGAGAGTGTGCCCTGATCGAAGTTGACGGGCGAGGTCACGGCGCAGTCCGAGTCCGAGCAGACGTCGTCCTCTTGGTACCAGGCGTTTAGCTTGTTGCCGCCGGCGCCGTCAATCTGTACGCGAAACCAGTTGCCGCAAGTGGCTCCCGCGACGGTTTCCTTGCGCCAGGCCAGGCTCGCCTTCTTGCCGCAGGCCTCGTCCAGGGGAGCGACGATCTCGGCGGCGCCGGGCTCGCCGGCCGAACCCAGTACGCGAAAGAACTCCTTGGCCATCACGTCATAGCCTCTGGCGTTGGGATGTCCGACGAAGTCCTCCTGGCCGACCGGAGGCTCCCAGTAGTTCCTGCTGAAGCATTTCGCCTGGTTGGAGCCGGGCGGGCAGAGCTTGGACCTGACGTCGACGAAACAGCGTCGCGCGGAAGCCGCCTGGCTCGCGATCAGAGAACCGAGTGTGTTGCCGATCAGGTTGCGCCCCTTGGTGAAGGGGCGTTCGAGCGTGGGATTGAGCCAGATCGTCGAAGCCTGCGCCGTCCCAATCTGCCGGTTCTTCGCCTTCCTCGCCATCTGCCGAAGGTTGAAGTCGATGGTCTGGGCGGAGACGCTCTCAGTTATATCGTTGGTGCCCTCCATCAGGATTATGAGATCCCAGGCCTTCTCGTTGAGGACGGCGTCGATGCGGGTCAAGGCCCGGTCGGTGGTCTCTCCGCGCCTCCCGCGATTGACGAACTGACAGGTGGAGGCGTTGCATCCGTAGTGTTCGGAGCTTTCGAGCCGCGGGATGTAGCCGCAGGTATCGGGGTCGCCGGCCTTGCATTTCGAGCTCGCGCCGACGTCGAATCCGATCGCCTCCGTCACGCTGTCTCCGAATCCGACCACCCGAAAGACTTCGGCGTCGAGGCGCGGCGTCGCGGCCAGCGCGAGGACGGCGAGAACGCCGAAGGAGAAACGCGGACTTGTCATGGCCGCGACTCTCGCCTCCAGGGCCACGACAGAGAGGGTTCGGAGCCGTCTTCCAGGGTGACCAGCGGCCGCTCCGGGTACCGACCGACGACCGCGGTCCGAGGCGTCGTTCCTTCCAGGTCAAACTCGACCAGGTTCCAGGTCTCGGGAACCACGGTTTGGTAGGTGAGGAAGCTACGACCGGCCACATTTTCGAAGGCGGCTCGGCCGGAGCCGCGCCCGGCGAGGGTCGGGCCCGAGGTCCAGCCGGTACCCGACCAGCGCGCGGTTCGCGTTCGATAGTCGTTGCCGTCGAAAAAACTCCAGGCCGCGTGGGCACTATTGCCGTGCGCCGCGACGGTCGGCAGAATGTCGGGCACCTGGTTGTCCGGGTGCAGCCGCCGCGGTTGGGACCAGGTGCGGTTCACCCTGCGGCTCCAGAAAATGTCGTCGTCGGTGCCGTCGTAGCCGGCCCAAAGCACCAGCCAGCTGCCGTCGTCGAGAACAGCCGCGGAGAGCGCGAGCTGGGGCCCCGAGTCTTGGATCGAGACCACTTCGACGTTCTCCCATGAAGTGCCGTTCCACACCGAGGCGAGAACTGAGAAGTCCTGCTGGCTCGATCCCTCGAGCCAGGCCGTCCCTTCCAGCCGATCTCCGGTCGTAAGCAGCACCGGAGCGGAGCGCAAAACTCCGGTCTGTGATGGCGGCGTCGGCAGTTCGGTCGTGAGTCCACCGGCGCGATGCACGAAGAAGAGGTCGCCGGTGCCGAGGTTGTCGCCCGCGATCACATAGCCGCCCTCCGCGGCCACGGCCACTCGGGCGAGCCGGTCCGTAGGCATGGAGACTCGTTCCGGCGCGGCCGAACGGCTCCAGATGCGTGCCGAGCCCGCTTCGAGCTCGAGGGCGACCTGGGCGCCGAGCGCCCCCGGCCTCGAGAACAACCCCAGGAGACCGAGCGTGACCACAGCTGTGCAGAACGCGAGGCTTCTGGGCGATGAAGGCAGCGCCGGGCTGTCCTGAGTCGATTGCATGGTGCAGTTTGGAGGGGAAGGCCGGAGCGGGACGCAGCCGCCGCGCCGAAAACCTAACCCCCGAAGGGGCCTGTGGTCAAGACCCCACTTGCCAAGTCCGGTTGTCCCCTCCGGAATTCGTGGCCGGCCGAGCTCATCCCTTGAGCTCAGCGGCCCGCTCGGTGGCCTTGACCACCGCTTTGATCAGGGTCACGCGCAGACCGCCCTCTTCGAGCTCGAGCAGGCCGTCGATCGTGCATCCCGCCGGGGTCGTGACCTCGTCCTTGAGCAGCGCCGGGTGACTGCCGCGGTCGAGCACCATGCCGGCGGCGCCGAGGGTGGTCTGGGCGGCCAGAAGCGTCGCCACGTCTCGCGGCAGGCCTACCTTGACCCCCGCTTCCGCGAGCGACTCGAGGATCACGTAGACGAAAGCCGGACCGCTCGCCGAGAGACCGGTGACCGCGTCCATGTGTTTCTCATCGAGCACGACCGTCCGACCGACGGCGTCGAAGAGCGAGTTGGCGAGCTCGAGATGTTCGTCCTGCGCGAACCGTCCGGCCGAGAGCCCGGTCATGCCCGAGCCGATGACCGAGGGCGTGTTGGGCATGGCTCGCACGACCGGCACCTCGCCGAGGTACTCTTCGATGGAGCAGGTTGGTATCGACGCCGCGACCGAGATCAGCAGCTTGCCGGCCATTGCCGGAGCGATCTCCTCGCACACGGCTTGGACCCCGGCGGGTTTGACGCACAGGAGCACGATGTCGGCGTCTTTGACCGCGGCGATGTTGTCGGTGGATACCGGCAGCCCGAACACTTCGGTGCGCGCTTTGGCGTTTTCCTCGTGATGGACCGTGGATGTGATCTGGTCGGCCGAGATCAGCTTCTGATCCAGAAACGCGCGCAGGAGGATTCCACCCAGCTTGCCCAGTCCGACGATCGCGACCCGTTGGTCCAGCTTTGGTGCACTCATTCGGATTCCTCCGGTTTGTAGCCGACTTCGACTTCGAGCATGCCGCTCCGGCCCGACTCCAGCCTCACCCTGGCGCGGCTGCTCACCGGCCGCCCATCCGATGAGAACACAGTTTCGCGCTCGATGTGTAGCGCTGGAACGGCCGTCGAAGACCGGGCAATGAGACGTTGGTTGCCGTTCGGCAGCGTCTCGGCCCGTACCAGAGCTTCGAGTGACGTCTGGTGCGCGGCGGCAGGCAATCGGCTTCGCCCCTTCGGTGCAAGCGTGCCCAGCACCTTTGAGGCGATGTCGGCGGCGTCGGGCCAGGACAAGGTCGCTCCGGCGGCTCTCGGAAGCGGCACCGCCAAGAGTTCCAACGCCGTAGCGAAGGCGTCGTAGGTATGCGGCTCGTAGTCGAAAGGCTCGGTCTCGCCCTGATTCCAGAACCAGTAGCCGATTGGAACGGGCTCCGCCTTCCCGATGAACTGGTCGAAGGGCCCGGGGAGCCAGCTATGGGTCATGCGGTTCGTGATCTCCGAGACCGCGCCGTCGGCGCCGACCTCGAAGCGGAACCGATCCTGGGAGCGCCCGATGACAATAAATGCAAAGGAGCCGTCGAGGGCGCGAGGCCGCTGCGCGTGCTCGAGCCAGCGTTGATGTTCGCGCCGGCCGTGTGCCCGGTTCGCGGCCCGCGCGGTTTCCAGGGCGGTCCAGCTGGCTTCGGGCAGGGTTACGACCGAGGCTGTTTTGACCTCTTCACCGAACGGTCCAAGCGGGTCGACCCAGTAGAGCTTCCAGGGATGCTCGAGGACGCCGCCCAGGCTCAGGCTGAGCGCCCCGGATGGTGTTTCTAATCCGGCCATCGAAAGACGGCCACCCGCTTCGAGGTCGGCGTCGGCTCGGACTCCGCGCACCCGAGCGCTGACCGAGTACCAGGCCTCCCAGGTCGGCCCGGCCGCGGATGTGGCCCGTTGGGAAAGCGACACCGTCATCAGTAGGACCGCTAGTAGTGAGCCTCGTCGTTTCATGTTCGGGCACCATAACTCGCGACTCTCGGAATCCCGAAACCGGCTGCGAGCCGACTCCCTGGGTACCGTCAGCGCTGGTACAATAAAGGTTTCGAAGGAGGAGAAGGAATGCGAAAAACAGTCACTCTTGCGGTTCTCGGGCTCCTGTTGATCTCGGGTGCGGGATATGCAGCGAAGGGCTTTCACTACGTTGCCGAAACGGTGACCACCGGCACCAACCTGAAGCAATCCGACACCATGATTGTCGAGGGTTGGGTCGAGGGGCCGAACGCCAAGATCGTCTTCCAGGAAGTGGGCGAGGCCAATCCGTTCCTCGGCGAGGGCAAGTACATTCTGACCAACGACGGCGGGGAGACCCTGTATCTCGTCGACCCGAAGGAGAACACCCACGCCAAGTTCGACTTGAGCGAGATGCTGGGCTTTGCCGGCGCGGTCATGGAATCGGGGATGTTCGAGATGGATGTGACGAACCATTCCGTCGAGCAGCTGGATAGCGGTAATGGCCCCGAGATGCACGGCTACGACACCAAGTACTACAAGTACCGGACGTCCTACGATCTCGAGATGAAGATCATGGGCATGAAGCGCGGCGATCACTACGTTCTGGATAACGAGATCTGGAGCGCAGAGGAGCTGCAGGCCACCGGATTCCAGGCCTGGATGCGTCCGCGCAAGACCGGCTTCGACGCCGTTGACACCCTGCTCGAGGGTGAGCTGGGGAAGGTGAAGGGCTTTCCCTTCAAAAGCGTGACCACCACCCGAACCGAGGGTGCCAAGAAGAAGAGGAGCGCGACCACGACTTCGACCACCGAGGTGACCGAGTTCGAAGCGATGAACGTCGATAATTCGATCTTCGAGCTGAATCCGGACTCGAAAGAGGTCACACTGATGGATCCAGGCGCCATGCAAGCCCAGGATTCCGAAGAAGAGCCGGCCGAAGAAGAAGAGAAGGGCGGCTTCATGAAGCGGCTCAAGAAGATCGGGAAGGGCGACGGCTAGGCGCCGGCCTGTTACCGTGACCTGAGAGGGCGGCTCCGGCCGCCCCTTTTTCTTTTGGAGAAGCGAATGAAATCAGCCGAGGTTCTCGAGCGCCAGGAGATCTTTGCCGGCAGGGTCGTGCACTTGAGCGTCGAACGGGTGTTGATGCCCGACGGCAACACTGCCGACGTCGAGATCGTGAGGCACCCGGGCGCGGTCGCGGTCGTGGCCGTAGACGACAACAACGAGGTACTTCTGGTGCGCCAGTATCGTCACGCTGTCGGCGAATGGCTGCTCGAGATCCCGGCCGGGAAGCTCGAGCCGGGAGAGGATCCACTGGATTGTGTCGTTCGCGAGCTCGAGGAGGAGACCGGGTTCCGACCCGGTACGGTCGAGCCGCTCGGAGGCATCTGGCCGACGCCGGGTTTCAGCGACGAGAGGATCTGGTTATATCTCGCGTCCGGGCTCGAGGCCGGGAAGCAGGAGCTCGAGCAGGACGAGGTTCTCACGGTCGTCCGAATGCCCTTGGCCGAGGCGCTCGATGCCGCCCGCGACGGGCGCATCTGCGACGGCAAGTCGATCAGCGCGCTGTTGCGGGCGGAGAGGAGGCTGTAGCGGCCGACCAATGTCGGTGAGAACCGCACCGATCGGGCCGCCCGGTGTCGCCTCTTCGCGAGCCATCAGCAGATGGAGAGGCTCGCTCCGAGGCGCACGCGGCCGGCCTTGCCCGCCTCCGGATTGCTCGGCCTCTTGTAGAAGTCGAGCCCCGCGCAGGCGATTCTCCAGGGGCCGGCTCGGGCTCGTCCGCTACAGTTCCTAAGCGCCGACGAGCGTCGCCCGCCTTCGGGATACCCACGCCGGCCTTTCACTCCCGGAAACTGGTCGACGCCGAGGTCGACCGCTTGCGTGTCGGTGTTCCTATTCGTTAACCAAGGCGCCCAAGCGGAGAGTCCTATTCGGCACTGAGCCGGAAGGAGCGCCGC
>JAAENP010000255.1 GCA_024224155.1 bacterium | reverse complement strand
GAGCCGGCGGACTCTCTGGCGGACTCCGCCTCCAAACGGGCCAGGGTTCGACCCGCGCCCGGGCAGGAGGCGGACGACGCCGCCGCCGCCGAGGCCGCCTCGACCGAGTCCGCTCTCCCGTGGCGGGGCCGCGCTGCCTTGATGAAGGAGCTCGCCACACTCGACGAGGACGACAAGGTGGACAGCGACACCATCCTCAAGGTCTGCTCCGCCACGAACACGGCGATCGAAGCGGACAAGTGGAGCTCACAGGACACAATGAGTCCCTACACAGTGAAGTTCTGGTTCCGGCAGTACGTGCACCACGTCGAGGACTTGAAAGACACCTTCGTCGGGGACGACGTCGGGGTTTTCGTCGAGGGCTTGCCCCTGGAGATCCGCCAGTACCCCGCCTTCGTGCTGACGCGCTTGCTGCGCGCGACGTGGGCGGACCTGAGGAAGATGGCGTCCTGCATGGGGGACCTGGTGAAGATCGCGCCGGCTCTGCTGCCGCCCATCGGTCACGCGCTCGTGGAAGCCGCGGTCGCGGACATTTCGGCGGCCGAGTGCTACGCCTACAACGACCTTCCGCTGCAGCTGAAAAATAAATTCTTCTTGAGTCCCCTCTACAAGGACTTCCTCGCAGAGCGAAGCCGGACCTTCATCGCGCAGGCAAGAACCTCGGAGTCTCTGAGTGCGGGG
>JAAENP010000254.1 GCA_024224155.1 bacterium | reverse complement strand
GGCCGCGTGGCTGGGCTTTGGGAGTCCTTCTTGCTCGGCGCGCTCGGGCGCGATCTCGTAAGCGGTCTTCATGTCCGATCCCGTCACCGGCCACAGATTATCATCGCGGGGTTCGCGAGATCCGACTAAAGTAACGGTAGTGAGGCACATTCGCTGTGCCCGATCGCGTGCCATCCTGACGCTGCGGCCGCGTAGATGCCTCGCTCGTGGTGCCGTGGGCAAGGAGCTTTAGGGAAGGTGGCTCGGGCATCGGATTTGCTGCAAGCCGCCAGGGAACGAAAGGCCGCATGTTGCTCGAAGCGGCGGACCACAGACCCAGGAGGATTGACCGAGGTGATCGAAGCACAAGATCTGACGCGAAGATACGGCGAGTTCACCGCTGTCGACGGCGTTTCGTTCTCGATCGACGAGGGTGAGATCGTGGGCATTCTGGGACCGAACGGCGCCGGCAAGACCACGATAATCCGAATGATCACCGGCTTCTTGCCGCCCAGCGCAGGCCGCGTGACGGTCGCCGGCCGAGATCTGTCGAGAGACTCGGTCGCGGCCCGAGCGGCGCTCGGCTATTTGCCCGAGAATGTCGCGCTCTACGAGGAGATGAGGGTCGGCGAGTACCTGGCGTATCGAGCGCGGCTCGAAGGAGTCGGTCGCTCGGAGACCGGTGAACGGATCGGCGATGCCCTTGAGCGCTGTCTGCTCGAGGACGTTCGCGACCAGATCATCGGCACCCTCTCCAAGGGATACCGGCAGCGAGTCGGCCTGGCGACCGCGATCCTGCATCGACCAAAGGTTCTGGTACTCGACGAGCCGACCATAGGCCTCGACCCCAAGCAGGTCGTGGCCATCCGCGAGCTCATTCGTGAGCTCGGCCGGGAGAGCACGTTGGTCCTGTCGACCCACATTCTGCCGGAGGTCGAGCTGCTGTGCGATCGCGTGATGATCATCGATCGTGGCAGGATCGTGGCCCAGGGTTCGCCGGAGAGTCTGCGCGCAAGCTCTACGGGAGATACCATCGTGCGCGTTGCGCTGAAGGAAAGCCCGCCGGAGGCGGCCGCGGCCTTGGCCGCTCTGCCGGGGGTGAGCGAGGTCGAGTCGGCCGGGAGCGACGCCTTCGAGGTCCATTGCTCGGGCGGTGCGGATCCCAGGGAGGCGATCTTCCGGACGGCCGTCGAGAGGCGGTGGGTCCTTTTGGAGCTCACTCAATCGAAAGCCTCGCTCGAGGACGTTTTCGTGCGGCTCACGACACAGGAGCCACCGGAGACCGCGGGCGCCGCGACTCCGGCACCGCAAGGCGACGAGGACGATTTGGAGGTGACCGAATGAGCGCGTTCTTGGCGACTCTCGATCGCGAGCTCAGGGCGTATTTTCTCTCGCCGCTGGCCTACATCGTGCTGGCCGCTCTGCTGCTGGTCAACGGCTTCGTTTTCTGGCTGATCGTGAGCTTTCTGAGCGACCCCAGGGCCGCGGTCGGAGCGCCCCTCGAACTCTTCTTCGGTCAGACCTTCTTCTTCTGGCTGGTTCTGCTCTTCATGACGCCGGTTCTGACCATGCGCTTGCTGAGCGAAGAACGGCGAAGCGGCACCATCGAAGTGCTCATGACGGCACCGATCACCGAGACCCAGGTGGTGCTGGGGAAGTACTTGGCGGCGTTGGCCTTCTACGTTGTCCTGTGGGCGCCGACTCTGGCCTACGCGGGCGTCATTGCCAGATACAGCTCGGTGGACTGGGGGCCGGTAGCCTCAGGTTACCTGGGCATCATCGGAGTCGGCTCGGTGTTTCTGGCGGCAGGCGTTCTGGCTTCCGCTCTGACCCGCAGCCAGTTGATTGCGGCTCTGCTTACCTTCGTCATCCTGGTACCGATGTTCACGTTCGGTCTGCTCGAGAATCTGGTCAACAACGAGCTCGCGAAGCAGGCCTTTGGCTACTTGAACCTGTGGCAGCACATGGACGATTTCGCCAAGGGCATAGTCGATTCGCGGCGGCTCGTGTACTACCTGTCGGCGACCGCGACGTTTCTTTTCCTCGCGACGCGAACCCTTGCCGTCAGGAAGTGGAGGTGAAGTGACGATGACTGAAAAACGAAACCGCTGGCTAGAGTCGTCCACGTTCAGCGCGGGCGTCCTCCTGGTTCTGGCTTTGGTCGTCATGGTCAACTACCTCTCCTGGAAGTACTACAAGCGCTTCGACTGGACGTCTTCAAAGATCTACACGCTTTCGGAGAAGAGCCGGAATGTCGTGAGTGCCCTCGACAAGCCGATCGAGGCCGTGGTTTTCATGAGCCCGGGTGAGCCGCTGTTCGACAAGGTCCACGAGCTCCTGACGCGCTACGCGGCGGCGTCCGAGAACTTCAGCCTGCGCGTGGTCGATCCGGAGAAGAACCTGGCCGAGGCACAGGCCCTGGTCAACAGGTTCGAGCTCAGTCATCTCGACGTGATCGTCCTGGATGGTGGAGATGACCGCCGGGTCGTCGAGAGCGCGGATCTCGCCGACTATGACTACTCGGGTCTTCAGGCCGGGCTGGGCCCCGAGCTAACTGGATTCAAGGGCGAGCAGGTCTTCACCGGCGCCATCGTCGACCTCGCGGAAAGCCGGAAACCGAAGATCGTGTTTACCACCGGACACGGCGAGCTTCGGCTGGACGATCCCTCGGCCCGCGGGCTGACCGAGCTCGAGGCGCTACTGGGCCGGGACAACTTCGATCTGGAAGAGTGGGCGCCCTTGAGCGAGCCGAAAGTTCCGGCGGGAACGGACGCGGTGGTCATCGCAGGTCCGACAGTAGGATTCGTGGCGCCCGAGGTCGAGGCGATTGCGGAGTTCGTGGCGGGCGGGGGCCGGCTTCTGGCGCTGCTCGACCCGATGATCAGCGCCTCGGGAGCGGTTGCTTCGACGGGGCTCGAGGCACTGCTCTCGGACTATGGCGTGGGACTCGGTGCCGACATTGTCATCGATCCGCGGAATCCGATCCCGTTTTTCGGCGCCGAGACCTTCTTCGTGAGCGAGTTCGGGGAGCATCCCGTGACCAGGCCGTTGCGTCAGGCCGACGTGCCGGTCATCGTGCCCCTGGCCCAGTCGCTTCTCCTGGCTGGAGAACCGGACGAGCTCGGCGCCAGCGTGTTGCTGGAAACGAGCCCGGCCGGTTGGGGTGAGAGCGATCTCGAGAATCTGGAAGCGATCGAGAAAGGGGATGACGATGTCGCGGGCCCGGTGCCGGTGGCGGTGGCGATCGACCTGGGCGACACGAGTGACGACGAAGTGGCCGCGACCCCTGGTTCGAACGAGGTGGCCGAGGAAGCGTCCGACGGCGAGGGTGACCCGGCAACGGCCGAGCCAACGGCGGACGACGCAGAGGCTTCGAGTCGATTGGTCGTATTCGGCGACGCCGACTTCGTCACCAACGGGCAGCTCCGAAACGTCGGCAACGCCGAGCTCGCCGCCAACACGGTGAACTGGTTGGTCGAGCGAGAGAACCTGATCGCGATTCCGCCCAAGAAGCCCGAACAGGTTCGTCTCAGCCTCAGCGGAGACGAGCTGCGCTCGGTCGGGCTGCTGGTGTTTCTGGTTCTGCCCGGATTGGCCCTGGTGGCCGGCGCAGCCGTGTACTCCCGCCGAAGGAGGTAACGATTGCGCCCCCGCACCCTGCTCGTTCTCTTCGTGCTGGTTATCGGTCTCGGTAGCTTCATCTGGTTTTTCGAGCGCGATTTGCCGTCCACAGAGGAGCGCGTCGAACAGGGCAAGAAGCTGGTCCGGTTGGATCTCGAGTCGGTCCGGGGAATCGAGCTCGAAGCCGGCGGGCGGCAGATCCGGCTCGAGCGTGTGTTGGCGTCCGGCAAGGCCGGCGATGCCGGAGACGCCGGTGACGGCTACAGCTCTGGCGACGAGCTGGGGGAGTGGGCGCTGACCGAGCCCCGAGCCGCTCGGGGCGATTCCGACGAAGTGAGACGCCTTCTGGAGCGGGTCCGGGATCTGGAGAAGGAGCGCACGTTGGAAGATGCGTCGAGAGATGAGCTCGGCCTCGATCGGCCCCGGGGCGAGATCAAGATCGAGACCGGGTCGGAAGATCTTGTTCTCAGATTCGGCAGCGAGATCCCGGCGTCGTCGAACACCATCGTAGAGGTTGGCAACGGCCCGCCGTTTTATGTCGTCTCGGGCAGCCTGGTCGACGACGTCGTTCGGGAACCGAACGAATGGCGCAGTCGGGACGCGATCCCGATCGACCGCTCGCGGATCGAGAGGATCGAAGTCCTGAACCCGCCCACGGGTGTCGCTCTGGAACGCGTTGAAGGTGGGTTCCGCCTGGTCGCACCTAAGCACGATGTAGCCGACGAGGACAAAGTGGCAAGCCTTCTGACGGCGCTGGTGGACCTCGAGATCGAGGAGTTCGTCGACGACCCGGATGCCGATCTCGGCGCCGAGCCTTCAGCGGTCCGGCTGACGCTTACGGATGCGGCCGCTCCGATGCTGGTCGAGATCGCGGCGTCGGCGGCCGCGGAGGAGCTCGCCGCCGTCCGAGTCGACGGGCAGCTGTTCAGGGCCGACACCGATCTGGCTTCGCTGCTCGCGCGGCGGCCGGAGGAGTGGCAATCGGGGAGCTGGTCCGACCGTGGCGCGTTCGAGGTCGAGGCGTTTCGAGTCGTGCACAACGGTGACGAGCGTCGTTTCGAGCGTCGCGAAGGGGAGTGGCTGTCGGACGACGTCGAAGTCGAATACTCGAACGTCAGTGCCTTCTTGTATGCGGTTGCGGGGGCGAAGGGCGTGCCGGTCGATCTTACGCCGGGCAGCACCGGCGAGCTGGCCGAGATGGAGATAGAACTGGAGTCGGAAGGGTGGACGGAGTCTCTGCGCCTCTGGGCGGACGGTGACGGATTCCTGGCCGAGCGGGACCGCCGCGCGACCTTGATTCGGCTCGCTCCGGAGTCGACCGAAGAGCTGTTCGCGAAGCTCGAAGCTCTCGAGCCGGCGCCCGAGCCGGCTGCCGAGTTGGCTCCCGAGAAGGAGCTCGACTAGTCGAAGCTCGTCTCTTCGTGCTCGCCGTGGATAGCGCGAAGTGTGTCGGTGATCTCGCCAACGGTCACCTCAGCCCGCACACATCCCAGAATCGGCGGCATGAGATTGTGGCCCTCGCGCGCAGCTGCAGCGAGGGAATCTCGAGCCGCGGCCGCGGCCCCGGCGTTCCGCCGGTCGCGCAGTGCGTGGAGCCGCTCCACCTGCGCGCGTTCCGCAGCGGAGTCGACGCTCAGCACCTCGATGCCGCCAGAGGCCTCTTCGACGTGGGCGTTGATTCCTACGACTTTGTCGCACCCGTTCTCGATGGCGATCTGGGTGGCATAGGCGGCCTCGGCGATCTCTCGTTGTTGAAAGCCCCGCTCGAGTCCCGCCGCGGCGCCACCCATCTCCTCGATCGCTTCGATATAGCGAAGGGCTCGGGTTGAGATCTCCTCGGTCAAGGCCTCGATTGAATGGGCTCCACCGAGCGGATCCGCCACATCGACGATGCCGGACTCGAGTGCCAGGACCTGTTGCGTACGGAGCGCCAGTCGAGCAGCGTCCTCAGTGGGAAGTCCAAGGGCTTCGTCGCGCGAGTTGGTATGCAGGGACTGGGCGCCCCCACAGATGGCAGCCAGCGCCTGCAGGGCGACCCTGACCACGTTGTTATCGGGTTGCTGGGCGGTCAGCGTCGACCCGGCGGTCTGGACATGAAAGCGCAGCCAGCATGATCGAGGATTCTTCGGCGCGAAGCGGTCGCGGATGAGTCGGGCCCAGAGCTGTCGAGCGGCGCGGAACTTGGCGACCTCTTCCAAGAAATGGTTGTGGGCGTTGAAAAAGAAAGACACTCTGGGTGCGAACGAATCGATGTCCAGACCCCGGTCGATCGCGGCCGTGACATAGGCCAGCCCGTTGGCGAGCGTGAATGCGACCTCTTGCACGGCCGTGCTGCCGGCTTCGCGCATGTGATAGCCCGAAACCGAGACCGGATTCCACCTCGGAACCTCATTGGCGCAGAACTCGATGATGTCGGTGACCAAGGCTATGGAAGGCTTCGGAGGAAAGACGTAGGTGCCTCGAGCCGCGTACTCCTTGAGGATGTCGTTTTGTACTGTTCCGCCCACGCGCTCCCAGGCGACCCCTTGTTCCTCGGCGACAGCGAGATAGAGCGCCAGCAAGATCGAAGCGGTCGAGTTGATCGTCATCGAGGTCGTGACTTCATCGAGGGGAATGCGATGAAGGAGCCTGCGCATATCTTCGATCGAGTCGATTGCGACGCCGACCTTGCCGACTTCACCGCGCGCCAGGGTATGGTCCGAGTCATAACCGATTTGAGTCGGTAGGTCGAATGCAACGGAAAGCCCGGTGATCCCCTGAGCGAGCAGAAAGTGGTAGCGCCTGTTGGACTCTTCTGCGTCCGCGTAGCCCGCATACTGGCGCATGGTCCAAAGTCTCTTTCGGTACATCTCAGAGTAGAGGCCTCGGGTGTAGGGAAACTCGCCGGGCGGTGCGGGCTCGTCGGAACTGGAAGGTGCGCCGTCCGCAGAACCGTAGAAAGACGGCAGCTCGATGCCCGAGGAGGTTTGTCGAATGCCTTCGTCCTTTTCGTGTGCGTCAGACATGTCCTGAATTATAGGTTGACAAGTGTGCCGAGGAGCGCGCTTTCGAGGTTGCAGGGTCTCGTGGCCGCAACCACAAGATGTAGCGGTTACCCTTGACAAGCACGCTATATATCGTTCATCCTTGTTCGAATTCAGATCATTCTGTTTCGGGGAATCACACTTGGCATTCGCCAAAGCAACCGATCAAATCGAAAGCCGTCGTTTTTCGCAATGTTGACCTTGGCATGCTCTTGAAGTGGCTCTGATGTTCGCACTGGATCGCTCGAGAATCGCGCAGCCGCAACGAGCGAGCATTGACACCATTTGCGCGGACTATCTCGATGCGCTGCATCGTGCGTTAGTAAGCGCACACACCAACCCGCGTGAGACGCGTCTTCAGCACGAGCGCTTATCGCTTCGCTTCGCACGGAAGATCAAGATCGGCGAACAAAGAAGGATGGCGACCGGGCGCCGTGATTCAGTTCGCGAAACGCTCGACGAGCGCGTGACCAACGCTAGCTTTTGAGTTTGTTTTGACTTATATTTCTGACGAGGACGGTCGCGCGAAATCAGAACAACCGCAGTCGTCATTTGAAGCTGGCATCACCCATCCGCAAGCATCCCCTTCATCAATCGATTCCATGAGCAGGTATGAGATTTTGAATATGCAGGGAGGCAATACCGCCGCCTTGCGTGGACTTGGACCGCGTTAGGTCCTTTAGCCCGTAGCGGGCAGGAGGCAAGACCCATGGCAGCAAAGAAGAGAGCCACGAAGAAGCGCGCCACCAAGCGCAAGGCGGCAAAGCGCGCTCCGAAGCGCAGCACGCGCAAGCGCGCGACCAAGAAGAAGGCGACGAAGAAGCGCGCCACGAAGAAGAAGGCCACTAAGCGCAAGACCAAGAAGAAGGCCACGAAGAAGCGTGCGACAAAGAAGCGCGCTACGAAGAAGAAGGCCACTAAGCGCAAGACCAAGAAGAAGGCCACCAAGAAGCGCGCGACAAAGAAGCGCGCCACGAAGAAGAAGGCCACTAAGCGCAAGACCAAGAAGAGAGCCACGAAGAAGCGCGCGACGAAGAGAAAGTAAGCGACTTCGGAGCCGGATCTCGGTACTCGCGCGGGCCCCTTCGGGAGCCCGCGCTTTTTTTCTGAGCTATGGCTGTTGGCCTAATTGACGTATGCTTCCGCCCGAGAGGGAGGAGGGGCCAGGCTCCCGCCGCCCTCTGCCGAATGATGAGAACTGTCCAAAGAACTCTGGTGCTCCTCGTGCTTGCCTCGGTGGCATGCCAGGCGCCTTCCGCCGTGCCGGCGACAGCGGAAGGCGATGCGGCGTCCACAGCCGGCGGCTCCGTGATGGAGTTCGACTTGGCTTCTCTCGATGGGGGCAAGATCAGCCCGCGCGATCTCGGTGAGGATCTGATCCTCATCGATTTTTGGGCAACTTGGTGCGGCCCCTGCCACCTCCAAGCCGACATCCTGGCCAAGCTCTATCCGGAGCTCAAGAGCCGGGGCGTCGAGTTCCTCGCGGTCAGCCTCGGGGAGCCGGAGGCGGTCGTTCGCGAATTCGTTGTTGATCGCCCGTTCGCTTATCCTGTTCTCGTCGATCCGAACGACTACATTGCCGGCAAGTACGGCATCTTCGTCTTGCCGACGGTCGTCATGCTCGACCGTGAGGGCACGATCATGTACGTGCACGAAGGCATCTCGACGGCCAGCAGGTTGACGTCCGCGATCGACGAGATCTTGAGCCGACAGGCCTCGGAGGGGAGCTCCGACCGACGGACGGCAAGGGACAAAGGGGCCGAGGTCTTCGCTTCCTAGCGATGGTCAACATCCGAGAGTTTTCGGTCAAGTGTGGCAACTGCCAGACGCACCAGACGTTGAACGGATTCGCCCGTGACGGAGAAACCAACGTCTATACCTATGAGTGTGAGAACGAAACCTGTGATCCCGATGTCACGAGGACGCTGGTAGAGGTACACAGGAAAGTCGATGAGTTTGCGAATCGTGATCCGAGCTGGCGAGGCGGGGGCAAGCACGGCGCACACGGAGACGAATCAACAGAGGAATAGAGTGAAATGACGACCACAGTGCATATTGTCGGTACCGGAACCATCGGCGAGCCCCTGCTCGGCCTGTTCGCGGACTTCGGGGATAGGATGGGTGTCGACGAGGTGACGTTTCACAAACGGACCCCCCTCCAGGCGGACCGTCCGCGGATCCAGCACCTCATGAATCGTGGCGCCAAGCTCGCGGTGGACGCCGAGCGGCGGAAGGACTTCGAAGCCCTCGGCCATGAGGTCAGCTATGAGGCCAGAGAGGCGATCGAGCGTGCCACCGTGGTCATCGACTGCACGCCGGCGGGCAACGAGAACAAAGAGCGATACTACGAGAGTATTCCCGGCCCCAAGGGTTACCTGGCCCAGGGTAGCGAGTTCGGTTTCGGGATCCCCTACGCACGAGGCGTGAATGACGAAGCTTTGGTTCCGGGAGAGACTCGCTTTATTCAGATCGTGTCGTGCAACACGCACAACATCACGACCCTGATCAAGACTCTCTGCCACGATTCAGATTCCTATTGCCTGCAGCAAGGGAATTTCGTGTGTATGCGCAGGGCGAACGATGTCACCCAGACCGATGGTTTCGTCCCGGCGCCGTCATTGGGGGCTCACGGGGACGGCGAGTTTGGCACTCACCACGCGCGGGACGCCCACTACCTCTTCGAGACCCTGGACCAGGATTTCGATCTGTTCTCGAGCGCGGTGAAGCTCAATACGCAGTACATGCACTCGATCTGGTTTCGGCTGGCCTACGACCGGGATACCTCGGTGGACGAGGCGGTGAGTCGTCTGCGTGCGAACCCGAGAGTGGCGGTCACGGAAAAGCAACAGACGAATGTCGTCTTCAGCTTCGGGCGCGATCATGGCTATTACGGCCGGATTCTGTCGCAGACCGTGGTCTCGCTTCCGACTTTGGCCGTGCGGCGCCAGCGCGAGCTCTACGGCTTCTGCTTTACGCCTCAAGATGGCAATTCCCTGCTGTCGTCGGTTTCGGCGGCTCTGTGGCTGGTCGATCCCGACGCGTCGTCGGTTTCGGCCCGGCTGGAGCCCTTGAGGCAGTGGCTGTACCAGGAGGTCTAGCCGCGAGCTGCTCGTTTCCCGACTCGCCGCGCGCGAGCTCGACGAGCAGATGATGCGCGGTGTATCGCTGACATTTGACGGCCTCAATATCCGTGGCGTTTCGCGCGCCGGGGACGAGACCTGGTTTCGTGTCGATCCGCCGGGCCTGGCGCTCGACGTCGGCAGGGGCGCTTCGCCGCTCGTCGGAACTCGATGGATATTCATCAGTCACAGTCATCTTGATCACGCGGCCGGTATCCCCTGGGTGCTCTCGCAGCGCAAGCTCCAGGGTCTCGGGCCCGCCACGGTTTTCTGTCCCAAAGGTCTCGTCGATCACCTGCGTGAGTACATCCAGGCGGGAGGGCGGCTCGAAGGTGAAGAGCTCGAGGCCGAGGTAGTAGGGCTCGAGCCCGGCGACAGTCATGAGGTGGGGCGGGGGCTACGCCTCGAGGCGTTTGCCGCGGCCCACACCGTTCCCACTCTTGGCTGCCATCTGATTCGCCGGCGGCAGAAGCTTCGCTTCAAGCTCGAAGGCAAGTCGCCGACCGAGATCGCCCGTCTCAAGCGTGACGGTGCAGAGGTCGTGAGGGAGTTCGAGGAAGTCTGGCTGAGCTACTGCGGAGACACCAGCGCGGCGGTTTTCACTGACGAGCCGCGGCTCTTCGGAGCCAGGGTCCTTCTGCTCGAGTGTACGTTTCTGCCCCCGGAAACGCGGCGGTACGGCGAGCGTTTCGGACACCTTCACTTGCGGGATCTGGTAGCTGTCGCAGATCGTTTCGAGAACCAAGCGATCGTGCTCTGTCACCTCAGCAGGCGATACCGCTTGACCGAGCTCGCGGAAGCAGTTGCCCAGGAGCTTCCGGGGCTGGCCGAGAAGATCCACTTCATCACCGGCGATGAGCCCGGAGTTGGGAAATGACCACCGCCGCCGAGCTCCTTGCAAAGGCCGACACTCTGGAGGCCGAGATAGAGAAGCTGGTCGCGGGAGGCGATGGTTTGGCGCGCTACCGGGGCGTGCCGATCTTCGTTCCGCTTTCGGCGCCCGGCGACAAGTTGCGGCTGCGGGTCGTCGAGCGTCGGTCGAGCTACGCGAGAGCCGAGATTGTCGAGATCCTGGAGCCCGGGCCGGATCGCCGGAGGGCCCCCTGCGAGCACTTCGAGAACTGCGGCGGGTGTAGCTTGCAGCATCTCGAAGACGAGGCCCAGACCCGCTGGAAGGTGGGCGCCGCGCAGGAGACACTCGAGCGTCTCGGAGGGGTCGAGCTGAACATGCCGCAAAACGTGATTCGTGGTGACTCCTGGCACTATCGCCTGCGGACGCAGTTGCAGCTCGACGGCGAGCCGGGCTCTGCGAGCGTGGGTTATTTTGCTCGCGGCAGTCACGAGCTCGTCGGCGTGCGCGCCTGTCCCGTACTCGTGGAGCCGCTCGAAGAGTTCATCGTCGGTCTCGCCAGGCGCCTCGACCGGCGGGTCCCCAAACGACTCGATGTGGCGCTGGGCGACGGCGGAGAGATCACCTGCGGTCCGGTGTTGCCGGGACTGCCGAAGGGGGCCGTGCGCAGACGCATCGGCGACCATGAGTATGAATACGATTCTCGCACCTTCTTTCAAGCGCATGCCGGTTTGCTGCCGGAGTTCGTGGACGCGGTGGTCGGTTCGGATACAGGCGAGGCCGCCTATGATCTCTACGCCGGGGTGGGGCTGTTTTCGCTGCCGCTGGCGCGCCGATACCGACGGGTTGTCGCCGTCGAGGGGGATCGCAACGCCTTGCGCTATCTGCGCAAGAACGCCCAAACGGCTCGACTTACGAATGTGGAGACCATCGGCTCGGCCGTCGAGACCTGGATCGGACAGTTACCCGAGCGTGTCGATCGGGTGGTCGTGGATCCGCCGCGCCAGGGGCTGAGCCTCCATGTGAGAGGTGTACTGAAACGCTTGCGGCCCAAGCGCTTGACCTATGTGTCCTGCCACCCGGCGGCTCTGGCCCGCGACCTGAAGTCTCTGGTCAAGCGCTATTCGCTCGAGAGTCTCTCCTACGTCGACCTCTTTCCACAGACGGGCCATCTCGAGATTGTGGCTCGGCTGTGTGACCCGAGCTGATTCCCCGAGCCGGAGCTCGGCACGCTCGCCTATGCGGACAGGTGAGTGGACAGGGCCTGTTCGACTTCGCCGGGCTCGGGGAAGCGCCCGGTGCTCTTTTTCGAATACAGGTTCTTGCCGTCGAGGGCGATCTCGAAAACGCCGTCCTTGCCTTTGATCAACTCGGGTCTTTCACCGAACCGCTCGGCTATCTCGTCCGCCAAACTGGCGGCTCTGGGCTCGTAGTTTCAGACGACACAGTATTCGATCGTAATCCTCGCCATCGGTGCCTCCTGCCGTAGTATAGCCGGCCGGATCGAGGGGATGCGGTATCCTCGCCGACTCTGAGAGGTTCATGGAGGTCACGATGTCGACTCTTGAGACAGCCGAAGCTATGAGGGCTGAAGACCAGCCCGTCGAGGACGAGCGGGTACTGCGAATCGCCAGCCACGTCCGGGGCCTGCTCGAGGAGCTCGGTCTGGACCCGACGGATCACAATCTTCGCCGCACCGATATCCGGGTGGCCAAGATGTACCTGGAGATGTTCCGAGGCCTCGATCAGGCCGCCGAGCCCCAGGTCACTACTTTTCCAAACGAGGAAGAGTATTCGCACATGGTGATGGAGAAAGACATCCCCTTCTATTCGATGTGCGCCCATCACCTGGTTCCGTTCTTCGGCAAGGCCCACATTGCCTATATCCCGGAGGAGCGGATTATCGGGCTCTCCAAGTTCGCTCGTATCCTGGATTTCTATGCCCGTAGGCCACAGTTGCAGGAAAGGCTGACCGAGCAGGTGGTTCGTTACTTCGAAGAAGAGCTCAAGCCCCGAGGCGCCATGGTGGTGATCGAGGCTCGACATCTTTGCGTCGAGATGAGGGGAGTCAAGAAGCCCGGCGTGATGACCGTGACCTCGGCGCTTCGGGGCGCGTTTCACGATAAGGCCGTTCGGGAGGAGTTTCTTGATTTGTTGCGCCGCTCCTAAGAAGGTTCTGCTGTCGGCGTTGCTCGCCGCACTGCTTGCATCACCGGCACTGGCCAAAAAGAGCCGGAAGCTCGAGAAGGAGGACCTCATGAACGTTCTCCTGAGCCCGAGCCTGGCTCAGTGGCTCGTGGGTCCGGTCGCGCATATCGCCGAGGCCGAGGAGATAGAGGCCTACCTCCGCCTCGCTGACGACCAGGCCGCGGAGGCGTTCATCCAGGAGTTTTGGCAGAAACGGGTCGATCCCAATAACCCGTGGGCCGGCCGGCAGGTCAAAGCAATATTCGATCAGAGGGCCGAGGTGGCAGATCGGCTCTTCACGGAGGGTGCGAACCTGGGCAGAAGAACCGACCGCGGACTGATCTACATCCTCTTTGGAGCACCGCGCCAGAGCGGCTTCGTGCAAGATGAGCGACGGAGGAACACTACGGTGGAAATCTGGCTCTACGACCCGAAAGTGCGCCGAGGGTTGGACGGATCGGCTCCCGACGAGCGCTACTACTTCACCCGGGAGGATGACGTCACGGTCTTCACCGCGGCGCCGAGAATCTCCGCGCCGGTGGTTCGGCGCTAGCACGGCTGTACGATGGCTGGCACAGAGCTCAGAGCCGTTCTGCAGGGTGCCGGCATCGCGATTCCATCGGTCGAGGTCACGAACGACATGTTGGCCCGGGTGCTGGAGACCAGCGACGAGTGGATTCGTGCCCGTAGCGGAATCGTCACACGGTTCTATGTCGAGCCCGGCGTGGGATCGGCGGAATTGGGAGCACAGGCCGCGCAGAGAGCGCTCGAAGACGCCGGTGTCGATGCCGAAGAGGTGGACTACATCGTTTGTGCGACGATGACCCCGGACCACTACTTTCCGGGCTCCGGGACTCTGCTGCAGCAGCATCTCGGAGTTGGCCCCAAGCCGGCTCTGGACCTTCGCCAACAGTGCGCCGGCTACGCCTACGGCTTGCAGGTGGTCGACGCCTTGATTCGAAGCCGCCAGGCCGAAACGGTGCTTCTGGTGGGCTGCGACGTGCACTCCTCTCTGATCCCCTTTCCCGCGAAGTCCTGGCGCGTCCTGCTGGGCCAGGAGCCGGGCCCGGTTCCCGAGGCTGAGTACGAGTGGAACTCCAGGTTCCGCCACCTTGTAGTGCTGTTCGGAGACGGAGCCGGCGCGATGGTATTTCGGGCAGAAAGCGGCACGGACCGGGGAATTCTCGGGAGCCGGCTCCGGGGAGACGGCAACGAGAAGGAGATTCTCTATATGCCGGGCGCTGGTTCGGCATCGCGTCCCTGGGTCGATGCGGAGATGATCGCCGAAGGTAGAACGGTGCCGGTAATGGACGGTCGCAAGGTGTTCAAACTGGCAGTGAGTCGAATGCCTCGGGTGACGCTCGAGCTTCTCGAAGAGCAGAACCTATCGCTGGAGGAAGTCGACCTGCTGGTGATGCACCAGGCCAACCTCAGAATCAACGAAGCTGCGCAAAGGGCGCTGGGCCTACCGGACGAGCGGGTCCACAACAACATCCAGGTTTACGGCAATACAACCTCGGCAACGCTGCCGATCTGCTTTCACGGGGCACGGCAAGAGGGCAAGGCTCCCGAGGGTTCTCTGGTGGCCTTTGCGGCGCTAGGGGCCGGGTTGCACTGGGGTGCGGTTCTGGTGCGGGTCTAGCAGCCACCGGCTGCTTGCTACCGACGATTGCCTGCTGGGACGCCGGCGGTTGCCTGGGCCGAGCGACGTGCTAGTCGGTGTCGCGCCGGTAGTGAGTATGGAGCTGGACGGTCACGCCACGCAGGAGTTGCTCCGTCAGAGCTTGCCACTGGCCCGGGGAGAAACGACCGGGTGGAGCGCTTAACTCCAGCTGGGTTCCGCCCGCGCCGTCGTCGGACACCTTGATTCGCAGGTCGCTCCAGACCAGCGCCCACCTGGGCGTGACCTCGACCTGCGGATCGAATGCCTGACCGGCCAGCTGGAGGCTGCTGATCACGGCATCCAGCACTTGGCTCTGGCCGGCGAGGTACGGCCTGTCGTAGCTCTGCCTGGCGATCGGGGCGCCGCGGGCGTGCCGGAAGCCGTCCGTGTTCAGAAGCTCCTGATAATCTGGCGATTCGTTGAGCGGCGCGAAGTTCGGGTCGGTGCGTGCGCGTCGTCGCATTCTCTCGTCGAGGGCAACCGCGCGCCTGAGGTTGGCAATGGCCGGTTGTGCGAATCCTCTCATGGCGTAGTTAGACGCCACCAGGTAGCGGGCCTGAGGATCCCCTGGGTTGCGTGTCAGATAGTCCTTGAATCGCTTGGCGGCTTCGTCAAAGCGGTCGAGTAAGAGCAGCACGGTGCCGATGTTGAGCGAGTTGTCAGCGGCCGAATCGTCCAGAGTCTCGGCCTGACCAAAGGCCTCGAGCGCGCCGGCGTAGTCTTCGTCTGCGAGTTCGAGAGCGGCTCGGTTGAGCCAAGCCTGACGGCTCCTCGGATCGAGCTCGAGCGACCGGTCCAGATCGCGCTTGCCCTTTTCCAGATCTCCGATCATGAAGTGGGCGGTGCTGCGCAGAAGCAGACCCTGAGGATCTTTGGGTTTCTTCTTGAGCCATCGGTTGAGGAGGTCGAGTGCTTCCTCGGGTCTCGAGTCTTCAATGAGTGCGGCGGCCTCAGCCAGATCGGCCGCGCCCCCGGCCGCCGCCGGATCGGCCGCCGGGGCTCCGAGAACGCCCAAGAGAAGCGCCGCCGTCACGAGATACCTCGACAGCCGTGCATTACGGCTCGCGAGAGGACTGGATTCGAGGCAGCTCATTCGACGGGCGGATGGTTCAAGGGCTTTCGGCGACGAAACAACGTAGGCACGAATGATAGGGCCAAGACAGCCAGCAGACCGATGGCACCCTTCACAATGACCCCGGTGCGCTCGCCGGAGGTGGCTTCAAAGAGCGTGTAGAAAAGGTAGGTCCAGACACCCACCGAGATCGCCATGCCCAGAGTCGACGCCACGAAGTAGGTGCCGAAGCGGATTCCCGCCAATGCCGCGCCATAGTTGACGAAAGGAAACGGAACCGGCAAGAAGCGCAGACGAAAAACCGTCCAGAAACCGTGTCGGTCCCATATTCTCAACATCGCGTCGAACCGCTTCGGACCCACTAGTTTGCGGATCAGATCGCCTCCTAGCCAGCGGCCGGCGCCGAAGCTCAGAGTCGAGCCGATGACGCAACCCAACAGGTTGTAGAACCAACCGCCGAACACGCCGAAGACCGCTGCACCCGAGAACATCAGCGGGCTGACCGGCAGCCCGACCAGGCCGAAGAGCGTGAACAGCGAGACCAAGAGTGGGCCGGTCCAGGGCTCGTCGCGAAAGGAGAGCAGCCGTTCAACGATGAGATCCCGCTGTAGCCAGTCCGCGAGCGGCGTCCAACGAGCCGCTGCGAAAACCGATCCCAGGACCGCAGCCAGAATGAGCGCTCGGAGCACAGCCGACCGGGTCGAGCCGGTCGACGACAGCGGCACGTTCTCGTTCATCGAGCCAGGTTCCAGGCTAGCCGGCCTGAGGGGAGCCGTCGAGAAGCAAGAACTCGCGCATATGTCGCTCCAGAATGCCCAACGACTTGGGATCCATGAAGTTGAGACGCAGCTCGTTGATGATCATCACCTCCGCCTGGGTCCACTCGTGCCAGCAGGCCGCACAGATCTTCTCGGCGATTTCGGCGCCGGCGGGTCCGGGAACCGGCGCCGCGGGCAGCGGGGGCTCGGTCTTACCGCAACGAACGCACTGAAAGCCGGCCTCGGTCATTTAGCGAACCTCACTTGGCAGCACGATCCGGCTGTCGGCCCGGGACTCGATCTCTCTCGGTACGCTGACCAGCAGCAGCATTTCTTTCCCCTCGACGGAACCACGCAGGGCCTTGACGAGGTCGTCGGGTACCGCGAGCTTGACATAGGCCGGGCGCTTGGCATTCTGCCGAGCACTGTCCATCAGGAGCCTGCTCACCGGCGTGGCGGACACTCGTTCGGGGTACTTCTCCAGAGCGAACTTAAGGGTTTCCATCTCGCTTGCCATGGCTTTCCTACTTCTCGTCGGTCTCGGTCAGCAGCTTGCGAAAGTACTCGATGGTCGACTCGAGACCGTCCTCGAGCGAGACTTTCGGCTCCCAGCCCAGGTTCTCGCGGGCCGAGCTGATGTCGGGCTGGCGGGTCTTGGGGTCATCGATCGGCAGCGGCTTGAATGCTACCTCGCTCTCTGGATTGATCAGCCGCGTGACGGTCTCCGCGAACTCCAGAACCGTCATCTCATAGGGGTTACCGATATTCACGGGCTCTCGTATGTCACTGTTGAGCAGTCGCCAGATTCCTTCGATCAAGTCGTCCACGTAGCAGAAGGATCGGGTCTGGGAACCGTCGCCGAACACCGTCAGGGGCTCGCCGCGAAGGGCTTGGTCGATGAACGCCGGCACGACTCGACCGTCATGAGGGCGCATGCGAGGCCCGTAGGTGTTGAAGATCCGCACGATTCGTGTGTCGATCGCGTGAACGCGATGGTAGGCCATGACCATGGCTTCGGCGAAGCGCTTGGCTTCGTCGTAGACGCCCCGCGGCCCCACCGGATTTACGTTACCCCAATAGCTCTCGGGCTGAGGATGGACCAGGGGATCACCGTACACTTCGGAGGTCGAGGCCAGCAGATACCGGGCCTTCTTGGCTTTAGCAAGGCCAAGCATGTTATGCGTGCCGAGCGAGCCGACCTTAAGCGTCTGGATTGGGAGCTCCAGATAGTCGATGGGGCTTGCAGGAGAGGCAAAGTGCAGAACATTGTCGAGCGCTTCGTCGGTTTCGAAGGGTTTCGTGACGTCGTGCTCGACGAAGGAGAAATCCTCCCGACCGATGAGGTGCGCGATGTTCCTGCGATTGCCGGTCAGGAGGTTGTCAACGCAGATGACTCGATGCGATTCGGCCAGCAGCCGGTCGCACAGGTGCGATCCGAGAAAGCCGGCTCCACCGGTGACCAGTGAAGTCGTCATTAATTGGCCTCGTCTCCGCCGACCGGCAGCCGGCCGACCGATACGTAGTGAAATCCGGCTGCGGCCATCTTCGCCGGTTCGTAGATATTGCGAAGGTCGATGATTACCGGCTCGTGGAGTAGCTCGCGCAGCTTTGCCAGCTCCAGGGCGCGGAACTGGTTCCATTCGGTGACGATGACCAGCCCGTGCGCACCTTCGGCGACTTCATAGGCGTCGTTGCAGAAGGTCACTTGGGGCCATTTCTTCCGGCATTCATCCATGGAAGCCGGATCGAACGCCCTGACCTTGGCGTCACGCGAGAGCAGACCGTCCACGACCTCGATTGCCGGGGATTCGCGAACGTCATCCGTTTCGGGCTTGAATGAGAGGCCCAAAACACCAATGGTCTTGCCGCTGACGCCGCCTTCGATCGTGTCTTCGATCTTGTAGACCATGCGCTCTTTGGTGGCCTGATTAACCTCCAGGACCGACTCCATGATTCGAAAGGTCTGGCCCTGATTGCTGGCGATCTGCACTATCGCCCGGCTGTCTTTCGGAAAGCAGGAACCGCCGAAACCCGGGCCGGGGTGGAGGAACTTCGGGCCGATCCGGCTGTCCAGGCCCATGCCCCGGGCGACGACCTCGACATCTGCGTTCAGGGCTTCACAGAGATGTGCTATCTCATTGATGAACGAGATCTTCGCGGCTAGAAACGAGTTTGAGGCGTACTTGATCAGCTCCGCGCTCTCTACCGAAGTGATCACGAAGGGCACGTCCGCGACTCGGAGTGGGGAGTAGACATCGAGCATGATGTCGATCGCGCGTTGGTCAAGGCTCCCGATGACCACTCGGTCGGGCTGCAGAAAGTCCTCGATGGCCGAGCCCTCTCGCAGAAACTCCGGATTGCTGACCACGGCGAACTCCTGAACGGAGCTGCGAGCTTCCCTGACCACGTCTTCGATCATCCGGCCCGTGCCCACGGGTACAGTGCTCTTGGTAACGATGATCTTGTAGCCGTTGAGATTCTCGCCGATCGAGCGCGCGACCTGCCGAACATAGACGAGGTCGGCCGAGCCGTCGACTCGAGAGGGCGTTCCGACGGCGATGAAGATGGCGGTCGCGTCTCGAATCGCGGGTCCGAGCTCGGTCGAGAAATCGAGTCGGCCGGCAGCTATGTTCTTGCGCACCATGCCGTTCAAGCCGGGCTCGTAGATCGGGATCTCGCCGCGTCGCAGAGCCTCGATCTTGGCCTCGTCCTTGTCGACACAGACCACCTGCATGCCGAAATCCGCCAGGCAGGTTCCGGTAACGAGGCCTACGTAGCCACTACCAGCAATACAGATCTTCATAGTCTTCTCGTACCGGCCCGAGGCCTGATGGGATGACCTGGGAGCAGGCCTTCGCGAATGGGAGCTTTCTTATCTTGGCTTAGGGGCTTCGAGCCCATTCGAACGTCCGCACAAGTGGCCGGTACGCCGCTGGCCCGGTCGAAAAGATACTCGATACAAGCCTCTTCCGCAAGGTCTCGAGCGCTTCGGTCGGCCGCTAGGGGGTTGCCGGGGCGGCCGGCTCCGAAGGGTCCGCCGAGAGGTCGCCGCCGGCGTCGTCGAACCGCTTTTCGATGCCGGCCTTCTGCCGGTTTCGGATCAGCCAGCGCAAGAGCCTGGATTCGTTGATGCCAACGACAATGTCGTCCATGGCCTGGTAGAGATGCGGATCGTTGATGATCTGACCCAGGGCGCCCTCGCCTTTCTCCAACTTCTCGGAGACGACGTTCAGGTTCTCGATCAGCTCCTTGAGATCCCGGGTGACGTCGTTCGCGAAGGTCTCGTCGCTCAGGAAGCGTTGAAGCAGCCCCTCATTGTCATGGAACTCGGTGACGATCCGATCGGCACCTTCGGCTGCGGATCGGAGGCTGCCCAGAGTCTCTATGACCTCGCTCTTCATCTCCGGGTCGCCTATCAGTGCCGCCAGGGTGCCTTCGCCCGTTTCGACCTGATCGAGCACGGTCTCGAGTCGGCTCATCGAGCCCTCGAGCCGAGCAGCCAGTTTGTCGTCGGCAAGAAGCTGTCCGATCGTTCCTTGCCCCCTGGCCAGGCGACCCGAGATGATCTCGAAGTTCGAAAGCGTATCGACAACGGATTCCTTGGCACGTTCACCGGTTTCGCTGGCGATCAGCAGCTCGCCGAGCAGGCCTTCGCCTGCCTCCACGCGATCGAGAATGCTGCGCAGCGAGTAGGAGATTGCCACGACGTTGTCGACGGCGTCCTCACCCGAGGTGAGTAGACGGTCGACGTCCGTGGGCGCCGCGGCCTTGATCTCACCATCGACCGCTACGATTCGGCTCTCGGGCGACCCCGACGAGATCTCGATGTACTTGTCACCGAGGAGACCGAGCGTCTTGATTCTGGCGACCGAGTCCTCTCGGATGCGATCAGCGTAGTCTCGATCGAGAGAGATCCAAACGGTCAAGAGCTTCTCGTCGACGGCTTTTGGAAGCACGACTCGCTCGACCCGGCCCACCGTTACGCCGCTCAGTTGAACCGGGTTTCCGGCGGCGAGCCCGCCGACGTCCTTGAAGTGGACGAAATACCCGTTCTTGAGTGCGAACAGATTGTTGCGCTCGCCAACCAGAAAGATACCCGCTGCCAGAGCCGCTAGAGCGACGACGACCAGGGCTCCAACTTTCACTTCACGAGTCATCTTCGTCCTCCTCTTCTCCGGCCAGAAACCTGACCAGGAGAGAATCCGAGCTGCTTTCGGCGTCGGCCCAGGTGCCGAGGAACCGGAACCTGCCGTTTTCGAGAAAGGCCAGGCGGTCCGCGATCGCCCGCGTGAGCGCAAGGTCGTGGGTGACCACAATCGACGTTACATCGTGCGACCTGCGCGCCGCTTGGATCAAGTTAGCGATCGTGGCGGAGGTCATGGGATCGAGTCCGGTGGTGGGCTCGTCGAAAAGCACCACCTCGGGGTTGAGAGCCAGTGAGCGCGCGAGCGCCACCCGTTTCCTCATGCCGCCGGAAAGCGCGGCTGGAAGTCGGTCCTCGATTCCCTCCAAGCGCACGGCGCTCAGCTTGTCGCGGACTCGCAGTCGGATCTCGGGCTCCGCGAGCCGAGTGTGCTCCCGGACCGGGAAGGCGACGTTTTCGTAGACACTCATAGAGTCGAAGAGCGCGCCGCCTTGAAACAGCATCGCCACGCGTTGCCGGATGGGGACTAGGTCTTTCTCAGAAAGGTCGGCGATGTCGGTACCGTCGAAGAAAACCGCGCCGGAATCGGGTTTCTCCAGACCGTTGAGTTGCCGCAAGGTCACGCTCTTGCCGCATCCCGAGCGGCCGAGGATGACGAAGCACTCGCCCTTCTCGACCTCGAAGGAGAGATCGTCGAGCACCGGCTTGGGGCCGTAGCTCTTGCTGAGATTTCGTATGACGAAGAGAGAGCTCACGCGCTCGACCTGCTAGAAAAGCACGTAGAAGATCTTGGTCAGGAAGAAATCGGACACCAGAACCATGATCGACGCCATGACCACCGTGTTGGTCGTCGCCCGTCCGACACCGTCCGCTCCGCCTCGGGCCATCAATCCGTTGTGGCAGCCGATGATCGCGATGAAATAGGCGAAGCAGACCGATTTGCCGATGCCGCTGCAGATGTCGTCGATCGTCAGCGCCCCCAAGACGTCGTTGATGTAGAAGCCGGGGGTCAGATTGAGCTGAAAGGTGGCAATGATCAGTCCGCCGAGGACGCCGAGGCCGTTCCCCAGGATGGTCAGGGCGGGGAGCATGATCAGGGTCGCGGCGAGCTTGGGTGCGACGAGCTTCTTGACCGGGTCGGCGGCCATCGAGCGCATGGCGTCGATCTGCTCGGTGACCTTCATGGTTCCGAGCTCGGCGGTCATGCCGGCGCCGATGCGGCCGCCGACGATCAGGGCAGTGAGAACCGGTCCGAGCTCGCGAACGACGGACTTCGATACCACCGTTCCGATGTAGTACTTGACTCCCAGGCCGGGAAGGCTGTAGGCAGTCTGGAGAGCGAGAACCATTCCGGTGAAGATCGCCGTGATGCCGGCGACCCCGAGCGAGCGCACACCGATCTGCTCCATTTCGCGGACCCAGATTCGAACAGCGTACGGAGGGCGAACCAGGGCCAGAAAGCCGCTCTTGGCGAGGACGCTCAGCCGCCCGACGTCGTCGAGCCATTGGGCAAAAAAGCCTCCGCCGGTCATTACCTTATGGACCACCAGGAGGCGATGTGGAGCGTTCCGAACAGGATCTCGACGCCGGCCAGCAGGTAGAGGCCGGCCAGGTCCGAGTCGCTCGCGGCCGCAATCAGCAGCACCAACCCGATCAGGAACCGACCGGAGGTCGCCAGCGCTACGATGCCGCTGTAACGACGCACGTCGGAAGCGGCCAGCAGGTAGTAGCAGCCCAGCAGTGCCGCCAGCGTGGCCAGCACCTGAAGGTAGAATTGCGGATCAGGTCGAGAGATATGAAGGACACCGACAGCCGTATCGGGCGCCAGGCCGAGAAGAGCGCCCAGGCCGAGGTTGAACAACCCACCTATGGCCAGGCTCCCTTGGAGGACGCGCTGGAAGCGGAACCGGCGCGCGAAATGCTCCGTGTGAGACATCCGCGAGGATTGTAGCAAGGGCCCAAGCAGCGACATGACGGTTTCAACTACGGGGTTTTGGTCGGTTCTGAAGGTGTTCTTCGGCACTCTGATCGGGAACGGTTTTCTGGTTGTCGGGACTCTCTTCTGGGCCACGGTGGCCTTGCTCTTCGGCTGGATCGGATCACGCGGCCATTTCATCTTCTGGGTTGCGAGGACTTGGAGCCGCGGCGTGCTTTTCTTTGGAGGGGTGCGCGCGCTACCGGCCTTCGAAGTGCCTCTCGATCAAGAGGGTCAGTACGTCTTCATGGCCAACCATAGGAGCCTCTTTGATATCCCGGCTCTGCTTACCACCCTGCCCGGCCAGACCAGGTTCCTGGCCAAGAAGAGCCTGTTTCAGATCCCGCTCTTCGGCTGGGCGCTCAGAATGGGTGGCTTTGTGACCATCGACCGCAGTGATCTGAGCACGGCGCGGAACAGCTTCGCGGTCGCGGTCACCCAGCTCGAGGAGGCGGGAGTTTCGGTGCTCGTCTTCCCGGAGGGCACCCGGTCTCTGAGCGATGAGCTTCTGTCCTTCCAGCGCGGCGGCTTCTTACTGGCGTTGAAGAGCGGACTGGCAATCGTGCCCGTGGGAATCGCCGGCAGTGCGGAGATCCAGCCCAAGAAGAGTCTCAAGATACGCCCGGGTGTAGTGCGGGTAAACTACGGAGGCCCGATGCCGGTTCAGGACTTCGGGGTCAGCCGTAAGCAAGAGCTCATTCAGGAAGTCCGAGAGCAAGTCGAACGACTGATAGCCCTTGGATCTTCCTAGGAGAAGTGCCCATGTCAGAGCCTCTGGAGCAAGCCGTTTGGAACAAACTCAGGGAAGTCCGGTTTCCTGGGATGAGCCGCGACATAGTGTCCTTCGGGTTCGTCGATCGCGTCGCCGTGGAGGATTCGGGGCAAGTTCGGGTCGAGCTCGAGATAGCTACCCATCGCGAGGAGCTCGCCGACGACGTGAGGCGAGCCGTGAAGGACGCTGTCGGCGGTTTGAATGAGGTCCGGGAGGTCGACGTCGAGCTCCGGCTCCAGCGCCCCTCGGCGCCGGCGCAGGAGGCGGTCTCCCGCGACGCGAGCCTGATTCCCGAAGTCGCCAACGTGGTGGCCGTCGCCAGCGGAAAGGGTGGGGTCGGGAAGTCCACGGTCGCCGTCAATCTGGCGGTCAGCCTGGCCCAGGCCGGACACCGAGTGGGCCTCTTGGACGCGGACATCTATGGTCCATCGCTGCCGATGATGTTCGGCATCCAGGAGCGACCGCGTGTCGACGGCGACCGGATCCTCCCGTTCGAGCGCTATGGCGTCAAACTCATGTCACTGGGCTTTATCGTCGACACCGATACCGCGATGATCTGGCGCGGGCCGATGGTGATGAAGGCGATCGAGCAGCTTCTCGGCGATGTCGAGTGGGGAGCGCTCGACTACATGATCGTGGATCTGCCGCCGGGCACCGGTGACGCTCAGCTCACGATCAGCCAGCGGGTGCCGCTCTCGGGCGCGATCGTGGTCACCACACCTCAGGATATCGCCTTGATCGACGCCCGCAAGGGCCTTTCGATGTTCAAGAAAGTCAACGTGCCGATCGTCGGCATCATCGAGAACATGTCGGGCTTCGTCTGCGCCCACTGCGGTGAGACCACCGATGTGTTCAAGCGCGGAGGTGGTGAGAAGACCGCCGAGGTCCTAGGCTGCAACTTCCTGGGTCGAGTGCCGCTCGATCCGGCGATCATGCACGGCTGCGACGCCGGCGTGCCGGTGGTCGAAGCCGAGCCCGACGGTGCGCACGCTGAATCGTTCCGTAAGCTGGCGGACGCTGTGGTAGCGGCGGCGGTCGCCAACACCCCACCCAGGCTATCGATCTTCTAGGGGTCCACCGGCCACGCCCGAAGTCATGTCTGTAGCGGCCATCGCTGACGCCCACCTGGGAGGCCCGGGAGGCGCGGCCTCACCGCTCGCCGACCAGATCGACGCTCTCCGTCCGGACGACTGCGAGCGGCTGATTCTTCTCGGTGACCTCTTTCAGGTCTGGGTCGGCAGCCGGCGCTTCGAGACCCCCGAGATCGCCCTTGTCGTCGATTCGCTCCAGCGCCTCCGCGATCGCGGTGTGCCCACTCACTATATCGAGGGTAACCGGGACTTCTTCTTGCGGGGGAGCGAGTACGAAGCCTACTTCGACTCGATTGGTGCCGAGTTTTCCTTCGAGACTTGTGGGCGCAGGTATCTGGTCGTTCACGGTGACGGTCTGAACGCGCGCGACTACCTGTACCGTTTTTGGCGCCGGTTCTCGAAGAACCGTCTGAGCCGCCTGGGTATGCTGGGATTGCCCAGGACAATAGCGGATTTGCTGATTCAACGCGCCGAGCACGGCCTCTCCAAGACCAATTTCAAGCACAAAACTCGGATTCCCGAGGAAGTCCTCCTGGCCTACGGCCGAAAGCGACTCAGCGAGGGCTATGACGAACTGCTGCTCGGACACTTCCACGAGCGGCATGACTGGGAGGTACCGGAAGGCAGGGTCCGGATTCTGGACGCGTGGTTCGCGACCCACGCGGTCGAGTGGATTCCCGGCGAATTCAGGCAGCCGTGAACGTTTCAGGTGAAGGCGTTCGGCCGATCGGTCCGCCAGCGCGGGCCCACGGCACGGTTCGTCTCCCGTCCTCGAAGAGCGTCACCAACCGCGCTCTCAATCTCTCACTCCTCGCCGGTGGAGCGACCGAGATCATCCGGCCGCTCGAGTCCGAGGACACGGCCGCGATGGTGGTGGCCCTCGACCGGCTCGGATACGCGGTGAAGCGAGTTGCCGGCGATTTGAGGATTGAGAGAGAAAGATCGGTGAAACGGGCGGACATCGACTGCGGGGCTTCGGGCACGATGCTCCGCTTCCTGACGGCGTCACTGGCGACGCGACCCGGTTTCTGGACTCTCGACGGCACCGAGCGACTGCGCCAGCGACCGCTCGGCCCGTTGATCGCGGCACTCAGGGATCTGGGCGCCGAGATCGAGTGCCTCCAGAACGAGGGCTTCGCGCCGATTCGAATTCGGGGCGGCTCGCTTCAGGGCGGCCGGGCCAGTTTGAATGCGAGCTCCTCGAGTCAGTTCCTGTCCGCGCTTCTGATGGCCTCGGTTCGAGCCCGCGAGTCGGTCTCGATCGACGTCACCGGGCTCGCCTCTGCTCCGTACGTAGAACTGACGTCGCGGGTCATGGAGGACTTCGGCTTGGTCGTTGGCCGAGCGGACAACAACTTTACGATCGCGCCGCAGGTAGTTGCAGAGGAACCTCGGAGCTTCGAGGTGGAGGCCGATTACTCGAGCGCCTGCTACTTCGGCGCCGCGGCTGCGCTTACCGCGGGCCGGGTCAGCTTGATGGGGCTGAGACCCGGCTCCGCACAGGGGGACTCCCGCTTCTTTGCGGTTCTCGAAAGGATGGGCGTTCGATGTGACTGGATCGACGGCGGCCTCGAAGTCGTCGGACCCACCTGCCTGGGGGCCGTCACCGAAAGCTTCTCGGACATGCCCGATCAAGTGCCCACCTTGGCGGTCATGGCTCCTTTCGCCGCTGGAACCACCGAGATCACCGGCGTCGGTCACCTGCGCCTCAAAGAGAGTGACCGTCTGGCGGTCGTCGCGACCGAGCTGGAGCGCGCCGGCGTCGAGGGCGTGATCGAGAGACCCGACGCGATAACGGTCCCGGGCGTTTGGGCGCAGCACGAGCCAGCGCCTCGGCCCGTGACCATCGACACCGCCGACGACCACCGCATCGCGATGAGCTTCGCGCTCCTGGGCCTTCGCCGTTCCGGCCTCTCGATCGCCGTGCCCGAGGTCGTCGCCAAGTCCTACCCGGACTTCTGGAGAGATTTTCGCGCGGTCTGTGAAGCGCCGATTTGAGCGCTAATCGCTGGACAGACGCCGCCTCCGAGTATAGAAAGACACGAGTAGGGAAATGGTCCTTCGGAGACTCTTGGTCGGCCTGTGGGGCGTCGTGGCTCTGGCTTCGGTGGTGTCCGCCGAGGTTGCCATTCGCGGCAGGGTGAATCTCGGCCCCACGGCGCAGAGGGCCGGAGCCGAAGTCCGGCTACTGCCCGAGATCTCCGACCACGCCCTCGGCTTGTTGGCGCTCGAAGGCAAGTGGGCGCCGGAGGCTGTGGTCTCGACCGAGGTCGACGATTCGGGAAGATTCGAGCTGGCTGCGCCCGGAGTCGGGATGTGGCGACTGCGCCTCGCTGCCCGCGGATACCTGGCACAGGAGTTTCATCTTCGACCGCTGCTGGGTCCGATCGAGCTGCCGGCGGTTGAGCTCGCAGAAGACACGCCGGTGGAGATCAGAGTCGTCGACGGCAATGGCGAGCCGATCGCCGGTGCTCGAGTTGGAGCGAGCGTCCGGAGGGACCCGGCGAGGCGCCGATGGCCCGCCTCTTCTCGGTGGGTTCCGGTGCGTCGCAGGGCGACCACCGATGAGGACGGACGCGCGCTCTTGCCTCGTGGCGACGGCGAGCGCCTGGAGATCTCGGTTTTCGAGAATTCGTTTGTCGAGCCCAAGAGCGTGACTACCGAGGGAGAGCCCGTGCGCTTCGAGCTCGAGAGGGCTCCTCGGCGAATTGAGGTCGAAGTCCGGGGGCTGGGGCGCGCCGAGCCCGGGTCTCTGATGCGTCTCAACCGCTGGTCGGTCGGATTGACCAACGAGACCGGCCGACTCGAGCTCGCGGTCCCGAGCGGCCAGCCGCTCGAGGTGAGGGCCAGCACTGCCGACGGTTCATCCGGATCGCAGAACGCCGAACTGGAGGATTCCTCCAAGCTCGAGTCGCCGCTGGTGATCCGTCTGTCGGCTCCGGTCGAATTCTCGGGCACGGTTGTCGACGCCGAGGCTCGACGGCCGGTCGACGGTGCTCTGGTCTGGGTGGCGCGCGAGCTTTCCGCGTGGGCCGAGACCGATGCCGCGGGTGGCTACCGGCTTCCGCTTCTGCCAAGCCGAGCAGGGTACCGGCGCTCGGTGAGCGCGGCCGCCGAAGGCTACCTTCCGGGGAGTGCCGAGATTGTCGACAGGGGCTCGTCCGTGCCGACCGTGGCTCTGATCCCTTCGATTCGACTGCTGGGAGTCGTCCGGAACAGCTCGGGCGATCCGCTTTCCGAAGTGGAGGTCACAGCGAGGGCCGCTCCGAGTCGGACCAAGGTCTCTCGAGTCGCCCTGCGTAATCCGCCGGCTCTGTCGTATTCGGGCCCCGACGGCGGTTTTGTTCTCAGCCCGTTGGTTCCTGGTCATCGGTACACGGTTAGAGCGAAACTCGAGGGCTATGCCACGACCGAGGTCGAGGCCGCGGGACTCGAAGCCGGGCGCGATCGGGTGGGTTTCGAGATCATTCTTACTCAAGGTACTGGGGCGTTCGGCCGGATCGTGGACACCGACGGCGCGCCGGTCGCCGGTGCTGAGGTAAGTCTGGCGAGATCGAGCGCCGGTGGCGAGTCGCTCTCCCGGCTTCTGATGTCGAGATACCAGGAACCGTTGCGGGAGAGCGTTCGGACCGATGAGGACGGCAAGTACGAGATCCCCCATGTGAACGCCGGCAGCTACGACCTTGAAGTCGAGGCCGCGGGTTTCGTTCGTGTCGAGGTTCTGGCCCTCGAAATCTCGCCGGGGGGAACCGATCTCGGTACGACGGCCCTCGAGCCGGGCGCGGCGGTTGGCGGGCTCATTGTCAACCGTGAGGGCGAGCCTCTGGCCGGCGCCGAGGTGTCGGGAACCCCCAACGATATGAGGATGCTGACGCGGAGCAGTTTCTCGCCTTTCGAGAGCGGCGTGAGCGCGACAGCCAACGAGCGCGGGGAATTCCAACTCGAGGATCTGACGGCGGGCAGCGAAATCAGCTTGATGATTCGTCTCGAGGGCTATGGCGAGCAGTCGGTACCGGGCGTGAAGGTTCCGACCAGCGAGCCGCTGGAGATCGTACTGGAGCGGGCCGCAAGGGTTTCTGGGCGCGTTCTCGGGGCGAATCGGCATCCCGTCGAGGGGGCCAGGGTCCAGGTGCTCGTGCGACGGACCGTTGCAGGGGGTTTCTCGAGCTCGTCGGGCCAGGGTTCCGCCGAGACGGACGGCGACGGAGAGTTCGAAATCGAGAATGTGTCACCTGGACCGCTGCGCCTGACCGTGAATGCCGAGGGCTGGCGCACGTCAGCCCTCGAGGACCTGGAGGTGGCTGCCGGCGAGGCGGTCAGCGGGCTCGAGATCGTGCTCGAGCGCGGCGCGACCATCACCGGTAGGGTTCTCGGGTCGAACGGGGAGCCCGTGAGCGAGGCGTTCGTCTCGATCCACGTGGAACCGGGCGCTCGGGCGTCGTTCATGCGGGGAGCGTTCTCGCGCTCAGACGGCGATGGACGCTACCGGCTCGAGGGGGTCGAGCCGGGGCTGCGCCAGGTTGTGGTGCGGGATGCGGACCGGCAGTTGGTGCGTGAGCTCGAAGTGGCGCTCGGGGAGAACCGGCTCGACCTCGTCTTCGAGGCCGGCACGGAAGTCGCCGGGCGGGTCGTGGGCGACGGCGGCAGTCCGGTCGCCGGAGCCCTGGTTCGGCTCGTCGCTCCGAGCGAGTTCATGAATTTTGGGGGCGCCGGACAGGAGACCGGGCCCGACGGGGCGTTCCGGTTTACCGACGTTCCGGACGGGAGCTTTCAGTTTCATGTGGAGAAGCAAGGCTACGCCCCCGCCGTCTCGGGAGCCGCCTTCGAAGTGGCGGGCACGCCTCTTTCTGGAATAGAGATCCGTCTCGAGGCCGGCACGACGGTGCGGGGTCGGCTCCTGGGGTTGGAAGATGCCGCGGTCAGGAATGTCCAGGTCTACGCGGTCCAGATGACGCCGCGCCAAGTCAGCTTGGGCCTGGTTCGCGCGGATGGCTCCTATGAGGTGAAGGGATTGAGCGCCGGCGAGTGGATGATCGCGGCCCGGATCGAGGCGACCGGACAGACGGCCGACGCACGGATCGAGATCTCGGCGGGAGCGAATGAGCAGACGCTGGATCTGGAGTTCACCGCCGGGTTGACCTTGACCGGAACCGTTCTTAGAGACGGCCAGCCGGTCGCCGGGGTCCACCTCGGGATTCGGGGGCTCGAGGTTCAGTGGATGGCCCGGGTCACGACGGATCACGAAGGGCGCTTTGAGCTTTCGGGGCTCAAACCGGGCCCTCACGAGATATCGGTGCCGGGAGTACATACCGAAGTGGTTTCAATGAGCGGTGACGAAGCCATCGTCATCGATCTGTCGACGGTACGGGTTACCGGGCACATCTTGGATACGGCGACGTCGGAGCCGATAGCCGGCGCCGCGGTGAAGCTCGAGCCTCTGCAGCCGGTGGCCGACGACATGCCGCGAATCTGGCGAGGTTCGGAAACTACAGATTCCGAGGGCTTCTTTCGGATCGAGGAGGTCGGCACCGGCAGCTACCGCCTGCGCGCGGAGAAGACCGGCTACGCTTCGGGTGAGCTCAACCTTGCGGTTGGGCCCGATACTCCTCTGGAGGGTCTGGTGTTGCGCCTCAGCGCCAATCGCGGCATTTTGCTTCAGGTTCTTTCGGCGGCGGGCGGCGCACCGCAGAGCGTAACCGTGGCTGTGGTAGACGAGGGTCGCGCGTTCGAGGTCGGCAGCTACCCATCGATCGGGCACGGGCGGGTCCGGGTCTCGACGGTGCCGCCCGGCGTGTGGGACGTTCTGGTGCTCGCGCCCGGCTTTGCGGTCGCCGCCGTCCGTGCCGAAAGTCCCTCGACGGTTCCTGTGCCGGTAGCGCTGACGCCCGAAGCGCGACTCGAGGTGGTGGTTCCCGAGATCCAGGGCGAGCCGGTCAAGGCGGAGGTGCGTCTGACCGGCCCGGACGGGCGGTCGCTCCGGGTGCCGAATTGGGGCTCTCTGAGGGACAGATGGCTGCTCTACTCGGGAACCGCAGTGATCTCCGGGGTTCCGGACGGGCAGTGGCTGATCCGCGCCGAAGCGAGCGACGGTCGCTCCTGGGAGCGCACGATCACTGCGCGGGGCGGAACCCTCGAGCGCGTCGAGCTTCGCTGATCGGCGAGAGCCGTCCGCTCGGGTGTAAGATCCGGTGAGCTTTCCGATCAAACATTCCGTCGGCTTGGTTGAGCGGGCCCGCGGAGAACGGGGGAGATGGTGGCGAAGAGAGGCAAGATCTCGGCGAGATCGAGACTGCGCGGGAAATCCAGACCGCGTTTGGAGCATGCGGCGTTGCGGCCGGCCGTGGGGCAGCCGCTCGCGGCAGCCCGGTTGACCGACCGTCAGCGCATCGGCCTCCTGTTTCAGGGGGCCTGTGCCATGGCTCATCTCGGCGAGCGGGGCTGGACGGTCCGCGACTGGTCCAGTGCCAGTGTCGACGGCGACGCCTTGTTGTCGGGGCTCGCGGCGGTACCGGCTGCGGCCGATGCTCTGCCCCAGAAACTACTGATTGCCCTTTTGCGCGAGCTCTTCCAGACCGAGGGGGCACCGGCAGGACGAGGCCAGGGCCGGCGCGTCGCCCGAAGCCTCCTCGTTCTCTGGCAGCAGAGCGTCAAGGCCATCGCTCCGGGCCAGGCGGTGGACGATCTGCTCCAGAAGGCGCCCTTCCTTTGGGAGCAGGAGTTCTCACGCGCTCGAGCCTGCCTGGCCGCTCGTGCCACCGAAAATGGAAACTCACGGCTGCGGGTTCTGGGGCCGAGGCATTTCTCGAGAGCCATGAGAAAGGGAGCCCAAGATCTGGCCCAGGTCGCCGGACGCTTGTCCGGGACCGATGCGAGAGAGATCTGGCGTGCCGATGCCGGAGGCCGTTCGCCGCTCCGGCTGGCGGAAGCCGGGCACTGGCGAGCCGCGGCGAGAGCCTGGGAGGCGGTTCTGCCGGAGACCACGGAAGAACGCGTCGAGTGCGCGCGCTCACTCTACGCCGTGGGCCGGTTTCAAGACGCGCTCGAGACTTTGAAGGGCCTACGGCGGCCGTCGGCTCGGATCCTGCGGCTCTGGTGCTTGTACAGGCTGGGCAAGCTCGGACCGGCGAAGCGCGAGCTCGGCGCGGTCGACCGCGCCGACCTGACTCCGAGGCAGCGAATGCAGCTCCTGGCTGTGGCACTCCGGGTTCTGGAGAACCGAGGCGCAACGAAAGAGGCCGACCGCTGGCTGGCCGAAGGATTGCGGGAGCAAGACGCCGCGGCTCGAAACCGGGCCGAGCTCCTGGCCGCCTTGAACGCTTGGGACCGAGGCGATCTCGAGACCATGCGCTCCCGACTCGATCGAGTCGCGAAGGCACTGAACGGCGTAGGTGGCGGAGAGGACTTCGACTGGCGGTGGCACAAGGCGAAAGGACTGGAGGCAACCGCGCGCAAGGATGGCGTCGTGGCCGCAGGCCACTTCGGCGAGGCGTTGCGCATCGCGCGCCGCCGGCTGACGCCGTTCGAGGCGGGAGCGCTGTGGAACGAGTTGGCCATGGGTCGAGCACTCGCCGGCGATCTGGACGGTGCGGAGAGGGCCCTGCTGCACACGCTGAGACTCCACAGGGAGGTCCAGGGGTCGCGGGTGACGACCTCGGCACTGTTCAATCTGGCCGAGATCCGCTTGCGACTTGGCCGGCTCATCGGAGTACTGGATATTCTGGAGAGAGCCACGGCCGAGGACCGGCGGGCGCGCAACTGGCGCAGCCTCGCCCACGATCTCGAGCTGTGGGTTCGTTACGAGCTGGTCCGAGGCAGAGCGCACGCGGCTCTGGTCAGAGCGCGCGAAGCGATCGACGAGCTCGCCGATCGGGGAATCTCCTGGCGGTCCGAGGAACTGCACGTGCTTGCCGCTCGGGCGCTCGGCTGGCTCGGGCGTTCCGAGGAGGCCGCAGCAGAGCTCGAGTCGGCGAGCATGGAAACGGCGGGAGAGTTGGAGCCCGAGGAGGTTCCGGCCCTGTGGGCGCTGGCGGGTGATCGCGAGGCCGCCCTGGCCGCGGCGCCGGATGGGTCGCTGCGCAGGCTGTGGTCGATGGTCCTGACCGGCACGGACCCGAGCGCGGACGATTGGCGGGCACTCGAGGAGGTAGAGCCCTACCGTGCCGGCCGGTTTGTTTTCGACGTCGAGTTGGTGGCGCCCGGCACTTCACCGCCTGCCATCTTGCGGCGTGCCGTGGTTGCTCTGCGAGAAGCCGGTGCTGGCCCCTTGGCGGAGCGCCTGGATGCACGGGATGCAACGGCCTGGCGCGCTCTTGGGGCCTATCTGGCGGGGCGACGAACGACCGCCGAAGAGCTTGACCGGCTCTTTGTCGATGCGGGGTATCCGGAAGTGCGGCTGCTGTTTCGGAGGCCGACCGGTGACCAAGTCCTTCGCGAAGGCCGGGGAGGCGTGAACGAAATCAGCCGGTCGCTTGCGCGCGGAGACCTCGTCTTGCAGGCTCCGTTTATCGACGAAGTGCAGAAAACCTTGCTGGCGATCCTGGCCGAGTCACTCGAGCCGCACTCCTTGGCGCTCGAGGCGGAGGGGGTTGCCGAGGGTGACTCGCAGAGAGCCGGCGCCCCGAGCAGCCAGTCTGCGATCGTGAGCCAGTCTGCCGCCGTCTTCGACGTGCTGGAGCGTGCAGGTCTCCTGGCCGCTTCGGAAGTGCCGATCATGATTCTCGGAGAAACCGGTACCGGCAAGGAGCTACTGGCCAAGGAGGTCCACGCAAAGAGCCGGCACAGCGATGGCCCATTCGTAGTCCTGAACTGTGCCGCCGTTGCCGAGGAGCTTCTGGCGTCCGACTTCTTCGGACACGTCAAGGGCTCGTTCACAGGTGCTGCGCGGGATCGAGCCGGGATCTTCGAGACGGCTCGGGGCGGCACGGTCTTTCTCGACGAGATTGGCGATCTGCCTTTGGGGGCCCAGGGCTTCCTCTTGCGGGTTCTGCAGGAGGGGGAGGTTCGGCGTGTGGGCGAGAGTTTGCCCCGCAAGGTGGAGGTTCGGGTGGTCGCCGCCACCCATCGCGACCTCGAGGGCATGGTCGAGGAGGGAAGCTTTCGGGCGGATTTGTACTTCCGGCTGCGGGTCGGCGCGCTCGAGCTGCCGCCGCTGCGAGACCGTGGCGAAGACGTCTTGATTCTCGCCGAGCACTTCCTGCACCGAGATCCCGTGAGTCGAGTGCTCGGACTGAGCGAGGCGGCCCGGAGGCTGTTGCTCGACTGCGACTGGCCAGGCAATGTGCGAGAGCTCAAGAACGTCTTGTCTGTCGCCGCGGCTCTCGCGGCCGGCGGCGAGGTGCTCCCCGAGCACCTGGACTTGCCCTATCGGCCGGCGCGAGCCGGGACCACGCCGGACATCGGGTACCATGAGCTGGTCCTGAACTACCGGCGCCGCCTCGTCCGAGACGCGCTTCGATCGGCAAATGGGAACCGTGCAGAAGCAGCCCGTCGCCTTGTCATCAACCGACAGCTTCTGTCCTACCTGGTGCGCACGCTAGAGCTCGATCCGTGACCGGTTTCTTGCTGCGACGGCTCGGGCAGACGATCCCGATCGCCCTTCTCGTCGCGACGCTGGTCTTCTCCCTGATTCACTTGATCCCCGGGGATCCCGTGGAGATGATGCTTGGAGAGGGCGCGCAGCGGTCTCAGGTCGAAGAGCTCCGTCACGACCTGGGGCTGGATCGGTCGCTGACGGCCCAGTACCTGAGCTTCCTGGGTGGTCTCGTGCGCGCCGATTTGGGAGTGTCCCTGCATTTCCGAGAACCGGTGATCCGGATTCTCGCGCGGCACTATCCGGCCACGATCGAGCTGACGCTGGCGAGCATGGTCGTCGCGCTTCTGGTCTCGATTCCTCTCGGCGTGGTCGCAGCGAGCCGTCGCAACCGGTTTCTCGACCACTTTTCGAGGGCTTTGGCGCTGGTTGGTGTGTCGATGCCCAACTTCTGGCTCGGGCCGATGCTGATTCTGCTCTTTGCCATTCAGTTCGACCTGTTCCCGGTATCCGGCAGAGGTGGTTGGCTGAGCCTCGTACTTCCGGCGATCACCCTTGGAACAGCTCTGTCGGGACTCTTGACCAGGATGGTTCGCAGCTCGGTTGCCGAGGAGCTGGAGAAACCCTATTTGAGGGCGGCGCAGGCCAGAGGGCTGGGCCGCGGCCCGGTCCTTCGACGGCATGCTCTCAAGAACGCCTCGATTCCGGTGGTCACGATCGTCGGCCTGCAGTTCGGTGCTCTTCTCACCGGAGCGATCATCACAGAGACGATCTTCTCCTGGCCCGGCCTGGGCCGGCTGGTGATCCAGGCGATTCGCCTGCGCGACTATCCTTTGGTGCAGGGGAGCATCCTGGCCATCGCCTTGACCTACATTCTGATCAATCTGATCACCGATGTGGTCTACGCGATGCTGGATCCCCGGATCCGAGTCGCGTGACGCGGGGCTCGATGGGCAGCCCCGGTCTGCTTCAGAGCTGGCGGCTCAGGATTGCGGCGATCGCCTCGAGGCCGGCCCGATCATCGTTGTCGAACGCCGCCGGTGCGTGTGAATCGAGGTCCAGCACCGCTGCCAAGCTGCCGTCCTTCCTGTGAACCGGAACGACGACCTCGGAGCGAGCGGCGGAGTCACAGGCGATGTGGCCAGGGAAGGCATGGACGTCGGGCACGACCAGCGATCGCTGTTCGGCGGCAACGGTGCCACAAACCCCGCTGCCGAACGGGATCTCGAGACAGCCCAAAGACCCTTGATACGGACCGATCCGCAGCAACGCGTCGTCCACGACCCGGTAGAACCCGGTCCAGCTGGTGTGCGGCAACATGCTGTGAATCAGGCTCGCGGCGGACGCCATGGTTGCGACGTCGTCGTCGAGACCCCGAACGACCGATTCGATTTGACCGGCGAGCTCCCGGTAGAGCGCCGGCTTGTCCGGAACTTGCCGGTGGGCCGCCTTGGTCATCGCCGCGGAGCTTAACAGGGTCCCGAAGAACTCCCGGTGACCGGCGCGACGAGGGCTTCGGTGCGCAAAAGGACGGTGTAGAGTCGCTGGCGGTTTGAAGGAGTCATTACTCGAATCCACTCCCGAACGCCGTAGGGGCTCCTGGGGTCTCGGGCTCGGCGCCGTCTTCGTGCTGATGGCAATGGGCGCCGCATTGTTGGCGCCGGTGCTAGCGCCCTATGACCCATTCGAACAGCAGCTCGAGCGGCGACTGGAAGGTCCATCCCCAGGGCACGCTCTGGGCCTGGATGAGCTCGGTCGGGATGTTCTTTCCAGACTGCTCCACGGTGCGAGAATCTCGGTCGGCGTCGGCTTGACGGTGGTTCTACTGGCAGGTGCGATCGGCACCCTGATCGGCTCGATCTCGGGGTATCTCGGCGGGAGAGTCGACGCTTTCTTGATGCGAGTCACCGACGTTTTCATGGCCTTTCCCGGAATCCTCCTGGCGATCGCCCTGGTGGCGGTGCTGGGACCCGCTCTTCGGCACGTCGTGCTGGCGCTGGTCGTGATCGGATGGGTCGGCTATGCACGACTGGTCCGGGCTCAGGTTCTGCAGGTGCGCGAGCAGGAGTTCGTGACCGCGGCGCGGTCCGCCGGAACCCGGCCTGGCGCGATTCTCCTCAAGCACATTCTGCCCAACGTCCTCCCGATGTTGCTCGTTCAGGCCAGCCTGGGCATGGCGGCGGCGATTCTCGCCGAGGCAGGTCTTTCGTTTCTGGGTTTGGGCATCCAGCCGCCGACGTCGTCCTGGGGAGCCATGATCAACGCCGGACGCGGCCACCTGCTTGACGCACCCCATCTGGCCTTGTTTCCGGGAATCGCCATTCTGATAACCGTGATGGGATTGAACTTCCTCGGTGACGGTCTGGTCGACTACCTGGATCCTCGGGGCGGGGGCGCCCGCCATTGACACCGACGATAACGGCGAGAAGCTCAGGCCAGGTGGTCCCAGCCCTTGGACCGGCCGGTCGGGAGCTCGGCCCCGCGTAACTTCACCAAGGAGTCGCGCCGATCCTCGACTGCGGCTGTCACCCGACCGACCGGCGTGGCTCGGAAAGAGGCCGGAGGTTGCTCGCTTTCGGGAAGCGCGAACATCAGGACGTAGTCTTCGCCGCCGGTGAGTGCCAGGGTCATCGGATTCTGGTCGAGGGCTCGGGCAAGCTCTGGAAACCGAAGACTCCATGGCAGGGCCGTCGCATCCAGCTCGCAGCAAACGCAGCTTTCGCGCGCCAACCTTTCCAGGTCGAGCAGCACTCCGTCGGAGACGTCGATTGCCGCCGCCCGTGGCCGCTTGGCAAGCCAGCCGCCGAGTTCGATCTGCGGGGTCGGAGCGAGGTGACGCCCGATCGACGAGCGAGCGGCGGCTCGCAGAGCCTCGGGCAGCTCGAGATCGGCGGGCAGGCGAATCGTACGCGCGGTTGCGGTAGCGCCACGGGCTAGGAGAAGCCTGCCGAGAGCGGAGTCACCCACCGGGCCTCCGAGCCACAAGAGATCACCGGCTCGCGCCAGATCGCGGCGTGGAAAATGGCCGCGCGGTGGTCGCCTACCGAAAACGGTGAGAGTGGCGTGGGTACGAGGAGACCGGGCCAGGTCGCCTCCAGCAAGCTCGATCGCGAATTCCTGACACGCGTCGAGCAGGCCGGCAAAAAAGCTCTTGTGATCGAACCCAGGAGGCGCCGCCAGGGTAGCGATGGCGTAGCGAGGCTCCGCGCCCGCTGCCGCCAGGTCGGAGAGGTTGACCCCCACGAGTCGCCGGCCGATCCGGATCGCCGGCAGACCGGAGGGAAAATGGGTTCCTTCGAGCTGCTGATCGGCCGATACGGCCCAATCTCCCGACAGCGTGAGTCGTGCCACGTCGTCGCCGAGCAGGTCGGGAAGCCCCCGACGATCGAGCTCGTTGCGAAGCCAGCCGATCAGTTCGTCTTCAGAGCTGGCCGATATCTTTCGGCCGGGCCCGCTACGCGCCACGGGCGGCTCGAGGCAGTCTGCTTTTCGAGGCCCGGCGACGCCTTCTCTTCTGGGGCCGGGTAAGTGCGATCTCGACCGCCTCCTCGCAATGGTCTACAAGGTGGAAGGTGAGTCCGGCCTTGAGGTCGCTATCGATCTCGGACAGGTCGCGTTCGTTGAGCTTGGGAATGACCACCGTGCGAACCCCGGCGTTGCGCGCTGCCAGGATCTTCTCCTTGAGACCGCCGATCGGCAGGACGTCGCCGCGGAGCGTGATCTCGCCGGTCATCGCGACGCGCCGGTCAACCGGCTTTTGGGTCAGGAGCGAAACCAGCGCAGCCGCGATGGTGATGCCGGCCGAGGGACCGTCCTTCGGGATCGAGCCCGCCGGAACGTGAATGTGAATATCGTTCTTGGCAAAGAAGTCCTTGGGTGCGTCTTTGAGGAGCTTGGAGGAGCGCGCGTAGGTGATTGCCGCCTGCGCCGACTCCTTCATTACCTTGCCGAGCTGGCCGGTGAGCATGAGACCTCCCTTGCCCGGCACGGCGACGACCTCGATGAACAGGAGGTCTCCTCCGACCGGCGTCCAGGCAAGTCCCGTGGCTACGCCGACGCGATCCCGGTTGAGAAGCTCCTCGCTGAAGTGCCGGGCCGCGCCGAGATAATCCTCGATCGATCTCGCCGAGACCGAGACTCTGAAGCGAAGCTTTCCGCGAGCTGCTTTGACGGCGACCTTGCGGCAGATCTTCGCGATCTCGCGTTCCAGGTTCCGCAGCCCGGCCTCCTTGGTGTAGTGGCGGATGATCTTGCGGATCCCGGCATCGGTGAAGCTCAGATTCTTGCCGCTCAGTCCGTGCTCCAGGACCTGCTTCGGGATCAAATGGCGCTTGGCGATCTCGATCTTCTCCTCTTCGATGTACCCGGAAAGGCGGATGATCTCCATGCGATCTCGGAAAGCCGGTTGGATCGGATGCAGCTGATTGGCGGTGGTTATGAACATCACTCGTCTGAGATCGTAGGCGACACCGAGATAGTGGTCACGGAAGGTCGAGTTCTGCTCCGGATCCAATACCTCGAGCAGCGCGGAGGATGGATCGCCGCGAAAGTCGGTACCGAGCTTGTCGATCTCGTCGAGCATGAAGACTGGATTGCTGGTCCCGGCCTGGCGCAATCCCTGAAGGACCCGACCTGGCAGGGCGCCGACATAGGTGCGGCGGTGGCCGCGGATCTCGGCTTCGTCGCGAACGCCACCGAGCGACACGCGCAGGAACTTGCGGTCCATGGCACGCGCGATCGACCGGCCCAGTGACGTCTTGCCGACTCCGGGTGGGCCGACGAAGCACAGGATCGGGCCCTTGACCTCCGGGTTCAACTTGCGGACGGCGAGGTATTCGAGAATCCGATCCTTGACCTCGGCGAGGTCGTAGTGGTCTTCGTCGAGAATCCGGCGGGCCCGGTTCAGGTTCAAAATATCTTTGCTGACCGTGCTCCAGGGCAGCGACGTCAGCCAATCCAGGAAGTTCCTGACGATGGAAGTCTCAGCGCTTTCCGGGTGACCGCGCTCGAGTTTCTTGAGTTGGGTCTCGAGCTCCTCGTTGGCTTCTTCCGAGAGGCCCTTCTCGGCAGCCAGCTTGCGGTAGTTCTCCAGATCCGCCGCAAGATCGTCGCCTTCTCCGAGCTCGTCGCGAATCGCCTTGAGCTGTTGGCGAAGGAAATAGTCCCGCTGGCTCTTGTCCATTTCGCCACGGGCCTGAGTCGATATCTCCTGCTGCATGGTCAGGACCTGGACTTCTCGCGCGAGCGAGGCATTGACCAGCCTGAGCCTGCCCACTGGACTGACGGTGCTCAGGATCTGCTGAGCCTCGTCGGTCTTGAGGTCCAGGTTGCTCGCCACCAGATCCGCAAGGCGCCCCGGATCCTCCAGGTTCGCCGCGATGACGACCACTTCGGGCGAGACTCCCTTGCCGAGTTGAACGACCCGATCGAGACCGTCCTTGACGCTCCGAATCAGAGCTTCGACCTCGAGCTTGGGCTCGTCGACAGGCGGGTCATCGAGACGCTCGATCTTCGCCTGGAGGAACGGCTCGGTCTGGCTGAAGTGCTGGATTCGAGCTCGGGTGAGACCTTGAACCAGGATCCGTATCCGACCGTCGGGTAGCTTGAGCATTCGCATGATGACGGCCGCGGTGCCGAGCGCGTAGACGTCGTCCTGCTGGGGGTCCTCGACCTCCGGGTCTTTCTGGGCCGCGAGCATCACGATCCGGTTTGCGGTCAGGGCTTCGTCCACGGCAAGCACGCTCTTGTCGCGGCCGATCGAGAGCGGGACGATGATGTACGGAAAGACGACGGTGTCTTTGAGTGGTAGGACCGGAAGCAGGTCCGGGAGGGCGATGATCTCCTCCTGGGTTTCGAGGTCAGCGCTATCCAACTGTCTCTCCCTCTCGGGGTTCGATCGCGAGCCGATAGGTCTGATTGCGCTGATCCGGTAGAAGTGGGAACTCGAGTCGCAGCACTCCGTGCTCGAGGAAGGCGCGGGCTTTCTTCGGATTCACGGCCGACGGCAGCTCCACGCTTCGCTCGAACCGTCCCCACTGCCGCTCGACTCTCAGGAAGCGGGCCCCCGCGGCGGGAGATCCCAAGGCATTCTTGTTTCCCGACACCGTGACGACGTTGTCCACGACTGTGACCTCGAGGTCCTCGACGCCCGTTCCCGGCACCTCGACCAGCAGGCAGAGTCTCGAGTCGTTCTGCGCGACGTCGACACGTGGAATCACCCCCGATTCGTCACCCAGATCACCCGGCAGGTCTGATTCATGCTCCAGGATGCAGTCCAATTCGGTCTTGATCTGGCTCACGATCCGGAACACGTTCAAGCGAGTCGTCATAGGCGTCTAGCCGGGCTATCCCCTGTTGACGAGCTTCTGCAGCTCTTCCATGAACGCGTCGACGTCTTCGAACTTTCGGTACACGGAAGCGAAGCGCACATAGGCCACCTGATCCAGCTTCTTGAGGCGCCGCATGATCAAAGCTCCAATCGCTCGAGTGGAGATCTCGCGATCCTCTTGCTCGTGGAGTTTTTGCTCGACGGCGTCGACGATTCCTTGAAGCTCGGTCACCGCGATTGGCCTTTTCTGGCAGGCCCGGTGTAGGCCGGCGAGCAGCTTCTTCCGATCGAAGTCCTCTCGAGAGCCGTCATTCTTGACTACCATGTACGGGATATCTTCTATCTCTTCGTAGGAGGTGAAGCGGCGGCTGCAGCTCAGGCACTCGCGGCGACGGCGCACCGCAAGGCCGTCGCGGCTCTCACGGGAATCGACAACGCGGTCCTTGAGTTCTCCGCAGAAGGGGCACTTCATTGTTCTAGGTCGGCGATAGCCGGAAACATCCAGCCAGGTTAGCCGTCAGATCTCAGGGCGAGGTTCAAGCTGAGCAGCGCTTCGTCGCTTGCGGTCGGATCGATCTTGAGCTGGACGTCACGAGTGACGCGTACCACGTGCCCGTCCGAATCTTCGAGAGTTAGCCGCACGGCGAGTCGCTTCGTCCTCTTGAAATCCGCGGCCGGCAGTCGCAGGAGAAGATCCTTGCGCACCGGCTTCGGCGACTGGACGGCGGGCGCGGCCTCGGGTTCGACGCTGGGCTCGGTTGTTGCCGCGGCCTCGTCGATCCCCGCCTGCGCCTCTGGAGCCTCGGTTGCCGCGGAGGTCGCTGCCAGGGCCTCCGGCTCCGGAGGTGGAGCCGTGGGCCTCGATGGCTCGGAGGCCTGGGCCCCGGTCGTCACCACCGCCTGGTCCGGGCTCGGTACGCGTCTGCCACCGGGCGTCATCTCGAGCTGGTCGCGCAGCGAGAGGAGGGTCAGGCGCGAGATGCCACGCAGGGTCTCGAAGACCCCTGCCCCGGTCAGCGCTGAGGCCTCGTAGCTCTCCCAGCCGTTCGTGTTCAGAGACTCGGTTAGCTCCTCCTTGCTCAAGACCTCGCTCAGGTCGCGCTTGTTGTACTGCAGGACCAGTGGGATGTTCTTGATATCGAGGCCGAGCTCGGCCAGGTTTTCGCCCAGGTTCTCGAGCGCCTCGATGTTCGACTGAGCCATGGGGATCTGGGAGTCCGCGACGAAGACGACGCCGTCGACTCCTTTGAGCACAAGCTTACGAGTCGTGTTGTAAAACACCTGACCGGGTACGGTATAGAGCTGGATCTTGGTTCGAAAGCCGGCGACGGACCCGACGTCCAAGGGCAGTAGATCGAAAAAGAGCGTTCGATCGGTCTGCGTCTCCAGCGACACCATCTCGCCTCGAGAATCGCTCTTGGTATGCCCGTAGATGTACTGGAGATTGGTGGTTTTTCCGCACAGACCCGGGCCGTAGTAAACGACCTTGGCCGTCATCTGCATTGTCGAGTAGTTGAAGAACGCCATGGTCAGAGCGCTTGATCGTGGGCGCGATTTCTTCGGTCTCGCCCGGAAACAGCCGGCCGATCTTACCATCGGCCCAGCACTCCGCGTCAGGGATCAGGGGCCGCTGACGGGAGATGTGCCGGCCGAGGCCGCGGCCAGGTTAGAATATCAGCTTGGTACGCCGCACGGTGGTGCGACCCATGGGGTTGTATCCGCGGACTGCGGCCGGTCATTCACGGCAGACCATGCGAAACCCAGGGACTCGATCCACAGGACGTCACGAGACACCCGAGCCGATCTCGGGCATGGCTGAGGGTTCGGGACTCAACGCGCGGGATCGCGAGATCCTCAACGACATCATCCGGACCTTCATTCTGAGCGGCGAGCCGGTGAGCTCCCGCTCGGTCGCAAAGCGCGGCAAGCACGCGCTTTCCGCCGCCACCATACGCAATGTCATGGCCGACCTGGAAGATCTGGGCTTTTTGAGCCAGCCGCACATCTCGGCCGGCCGGGTGCCGACACGAAACGGCTATCACTTCTATATCGATGCCCTAATGCAGAATCGTTCGATCACGGCGAAGGCACGACGCACGATCGACGCAACTCTTGCCTCCGGTGGAAGCGGCGCCGAGGAGATGATGTCCTCGGCGAGCCAGCTGCTTTCCGAGCTTACCCACCAGATCGGCATCGTCATGACGCCGACGGTTGGGCGCTCGACGTTGCGGGCGATTGATTTCGTCAACCTCTCCGGATCGAAGGTGCTCTGCGTTCTCGTCGGGGCGAGCGGGTTCGTCGACAACAAGGTCATCGAGACCCCCGAGCCCATCGCCCGGCGGGACTTGGTGCGCATTTCGAACTATCTGACGGATCATTTCGCCGGCAAGACCTTGCGCGAGATTCGCGACGAATTGATTGATCTGATGGCCGAGGACCGGACCAAGGTCGACCTTCTGCTCGGGCGTGCGATCGAGCTGGCTCAAAAAGCCTTTGCCGATAAAGGAACTCCGGCCGTATTGGTCGAAGGTACGACGGCAATCCTGAACCAGCCCGAGCTATCCGATCTGGACAGGATTCGGCGGCTTCTCGGCACGTTCTCAGACAAGGCGACATTGGTCCGAGTTCTCAATCAACTGATCGAGGGTCCCGGGGTTCGCGTCGTGATCGGCAAGGACAGCGACCTGACCTCCGAGTTGGATTTCAGCCTGGTGGCGACTTCCTACGATGTCGGGGACCGTAGCGTGGGGAAATTGGGCATCTTCGGACCTTCGAGAATGGACTATCAAAGAGTAATTCCGATCGTCGAGTACTTCGGCGAGAAAATCGGCCAAGCGTTGGAAAGAACCTTCGCTGAAGGTTCGGATGCCCTGGAGCAGTAGCGAATGACCGATCGACCGTTTGTAGGCGATGAAGCCGAGACCGAGGAACTGGACCTTGGTGAAGCTACAGAGGGATCCCTTGAAGAAGCGATGAAGGAAGCGCTGGAGGCTGTGGAGGGCACCGCAACCGATGGCGAGGTCGAAGATCCGTTTGGAGCCGTCGAGACCGGCACTCTGGCGGGTCTTCGAGAAGAGGTCAAAGAGCTGCGCGACAAGTCCATGCGAACGCTCGCCGATTTCGACAACTTTCGAAAGCGGGTGGAGCGTGAGCGTGGTGATCAGCGTCGTTACGCCGGTGCCGAGATCCTGCGAGAACTGCTTTCGGTGATCGACAATCTGGAGCGCGCCTTCGAAGCCCAGGGCTCGGTAGCGGAGCTGAGAGAAGGCGTCGATTTGATTCTCCGTCAGCTGGGAGATCTGCTGAAGCGCCACGGCGCCGAGCGAATCCCTTCTGCCGGCGAGCGTTTTGATCCGGCCGCCCACGAAGCCGTGGTGCGCCACGAGAGCGACGAGGTTGCCGAGCCAACGATCGTCAAAGAACTGCAGTCGGGCTACTGGCTGTGGGATCGTCTGTTACGGCCCGCTCTGGTAGAAGTTGCGGTTCCGAGCGAACCTGCGGCCGAGGCGGCCAACAGCTCCGACGAGCCGGAAGCCTGACGTGGCGAAAATCCTAGGCATCGACCTCGGTACAACCAATAGCTGCGTCGCAGTGGTTGACGTGACCGCGCCGCGCGTCTTGGCGAATCGCGAGGGTGCCCGGACGACGGCGTCGATTGTGGCTTTTACCGAAGACGGCGATCGACTCGTCGGCCAGATCGCCAAACGTCAAGCGATTACCAACCCCCAAAACACGGTTTTTGCCGTCAAGCGTCTGATCGGGCGCAAGTACGACGATCCCGAGGTGCAGCGCGCGCGAGAGATTCTGCCGTATCCGCTGGTGGAGGCCGCGAACGGGGACGTCAAGATCCAGGTTCGGGATCGCCAGTACAGTCCGGAGGAGATCTCGGCCTTCATCCTGCGCGAGATCAAGATTTTTGCGGACGAAGTCCTGGGCGAGGAAGTCCAGGAGGCGATCATCACGGTTCCGGCATACTTCAACGACTCCCAGCGCCAGGCGACTCGCGACGCCGGTCGCGTCGCCGGGCTCGAGGTGCTTCGCATCATCAACGAGCCCACCGCTGCTGCGCTTTCGTACGGGATGGATCGAGAGGACTCCGCAGACGTCATCGCGGTCTACGACTTGGGCGGCGGCACCTTCGACATCTCGATTCTGGAGCTCTCTCAGGGCATCTTCGAGGTTAAGTCGACGGCGGGCGACACCTTTCTGGGTGGCGAGGATTTCGACCAGCGGATCATGGACTGGCTGATCGACGAGTTCCGCAAAGAGACATCGATCGATTTGCGCCGCGACCGAATGGCCCTTCAGCGCCTGAAGGAGGCCGCCGAGCGAGCCAAGTGCGAGCTTTCTGCTTCCGACGAGGCCCCGATCAATCTACCTTTCATTTCTGCGGACGAAAGCGGTCCGCGTCATCTCTCACGCACCTTGACCCGGACCCATTTCGAGGAGCTGGTGCGGGACCTGGTCGAACGTACCGAGGCGCCCTGCCGCGAAGCGATGGAGGCCGCCGGGCTCTCGCCGGGTCAGATCGGCGAGGTGCTGATGGTCGGTGGGCAGACACGAACGCCGATGGTTGGCAGGGCCGTCGAGGAGATGTTCGGGCGAGAGCCGAATCGCGAGCTGAACCCGGACGAGGTGGTAGCGATGGGGGCCGCGATTCAGGGCGGCATTCTTCGCGGCGACATCAAGGACATCGTCTTGCTCGACGTCACGCCGCTCACCCTGGGCGTCGAGACCCACGGCGGTCTGTTTACGAAGCTGATCGAGCGCAACTCGACGATCCCGACCAAGGCGACCCAGATCTTCACCACGGTGGTCGACAACCAGGACACCGTCGAGATCCACGTCCTCCAAGGTGAGAGAGAGCTGTCGGCGGAGAACAAATCCCTGGGGCGTTTCGAACTGGTGGGAATTCCGTCGGCACCCCGAGGCGTTCCCCAGATCGAAGTGAGCTTCGCGATCGACTCGAACGGCATCGTCAACGTGTCCGCCCGGGACATGGCCACCAACAAGTCTCAGGGATTGCAGATCAACCCTGCCGGAGGTCTGACCAAGGACGAGATCGAACGTCTGGTCCAAGAAGCCGAAGTGCACGGGCGCGAAGACAGCCAGCGCCGCGAGGTGAGGCGCCTCAAGAACCGGCTCGAAGGGCTGATCTACACCAACGAGCGAGTCTTCGAACAGTTCCAGAAGATGCTCTCGAACGATGACCGCCGCCGTGTCCGAGAGACCCTGATCCAGGCGCGAATGGCGCTCGCTGCCGATGACCGAGCCGATCTCGAGGCGGCCATGTTCGATCTGAACAGCGTGTCACGCCAGCTCTCGGAATTGATGCTCGAAAACATTGAAGAGTCGGTCTAGATCCCGAGTCGCCCATGGCGTCACCGCGCGACTACTACGAGATCCTCGGCGTGGACCGGGAGGCCACCCAGCAAGAGGTGAAGTCGGCCTACCGGAAGCTCGCGGTTCGGTACCACCCCGACCGCAATCCGGGAGACAAGATGGCGGAGGAAAGCTTCAAGGAGGCCGCCGAAGCCTACGCCGTTCTTTCGGACACCGAGAAACGCGCGCGCTATGACCGGTTCGGGCACCGCGGCGTGGCGGGCGGCGGCTTCAGCGGTTTCGATCCCACCGTGTTCGGGGATTTCTCCGACATCCTCGGAGATTTTTTCGGTTTTGGCTTCGGCGACATGTTCGGGCGGGCCCGCCGCTCCGGCGCCGGACAACCGGGAGCGGATCTCCGCTACGAGCTTCATATAGAGCTCGAGAAGGCGGCTTTTGGAGCCGAAGAAACCCTCGAGATCCCCCGGCTCGAGAGGTGTGAGTCATGCTCCGGTAGTGGCAGCGCGGCCGGAACCGAGGCCGAGACCTGTCAGGGTTGTGCCGGCCAGGGCCAGGTTCGATTCACGCAGGGTTTCTTCACGGTTGCCCGGACCTGCCCGCAGTGTGGTGGCGAAGGCCGCGTGGTGACGAATCCGTGCACGGGCTGCGGCGGAGAAGGGCGCGTCGAGAAGCGTCGAAAGATTCAGCTCAAGATCCCGGCCGGAGTCGACACCGGGACTCGCCTTCGACTCAGCGGAGAGGGCGAACACGGCCGCAAAGGAGGTCGGACCGGGGATCTCTATGTGGATATTGTCGTCGAGCCGCACGAGCGCCTTCATCGGGACGGCTCTCACATCTTGAGCGAGGTCGAGCTGGCCTACCCACAGGCAGTCCTGGGAGCCGAGCTGGAGGTCGAAACTCTTCATGGTGCGGAATCGCTCGAGGTGCCACCGGGAACCAAGGACGGAACGCGTTTCCGGATCAAGGGCAAGGGCATAGAACAGCTCAACGGCTTCGGCAAAGGAGACCATATCGCCGTGGTGAGGTTGGCCGTCCCACACCCCAAGAATCTCTCCGATGAAGAGGTCGAGCTTCTGCGCGAACTGGCCGAGCTTGGCGGTAGTGAGATCAAAGAAGGTCGGCGCGTTTTCGATCGCGTCAAGGACCTCTTTGGCTAGGAGGGACCGCGAGTTGTCAACCGCCGTGGGCGGCTACGATGTTCTCAACCTGCGCCTGGACGGGGCCCAGGAGGCGGCTGTTACGGCAGAGCTCTGGGCAAGAGGCACTCTCGGACTCGAGACCAGCGAATCCGGGGTCAAGACGCTCGTCACTGCCTACTTCGAGCGCGGTCGGATCGTCGAGGAGGGCTGGAGCCAAGATATTATTGAGCTCGGGGGAGAATCGATCGAGGTCGTGGCCGTCGCGGCGCTCGAAGAGCGAGATTGGCTCGAGGATTATCGGCGGAGCATCGAGCCGTTCGCGGTCGGGAGACGCTTCTGGGTGGATTCGGGAGACGAAGCCGGCCGGACCAACGGCGCACCGGCTCCGGAGGGCCGCATCGCTCTGCACCTCCCAGCTCGCCGAGCCTTCGGCACCGGCTCTCACGAGAGCACGCGTCTGGCTATCGAGATTCTCGAAAATGAGCAGCTGGCAGGCTGCGTCGTGTTGGATGTCGGCAGCGGCTCGGGGATTCTGTCGTTTGCGGCCATGGCGCTCGGCGCCGCCGCGGTGGTTGCGGTCGAGGTCGACCCGGTGGCGGCACTTCTGGCGGCGCACAACCAGACACTCAATCGGGTCAGGTTTCCGCTCCTGGCCGGACGTCTGGATGCGATTCGCGACACCCGGCGCTTCGATCTGGCGCTGGTTAACGTGATTCCGGAGCGAATTGCCGATGACTTGCCCGCCATCGTCAACCGGTTGAAACCGGGAGGCCGAGCGGTGATTTCAGGCTTCTTGCGCGATCAGGCCAGCGACTACGAGGCGACGCTCCGGAGACTTGGCTTGCATCGGGTCAAAGCGCGTGATCTCGACGCCTGGCGTGCGTTTCTGATGCGATTGGGAGCAAGCGAGAGCCCGGCATGACCACCGTTTTCATTACTCCGGAGGAGTGGGCCGGGGAGCGCGTCGAGCTCGAAGGTGCGGTTCATCACCATTTGTTTCGCGTCGTCCGGTTGGCGGTGGGGGATTCGCTACGCCTGGCTGACGGCGCCGGCCGTGCCCGGCTGGGAGTGATCGAGTCGGTGAGCAAAGCGCTCGCCGAGGTTCGACTGGGCCACGAGGTTCCGGGGAACGAAGCGGAGGTCGACGTTCAGTTACTGGTCGTGGCGCCGAAGAAGCCGCGTGCCGAATGGTTGGTCGAGAAGGCCACCGAACTTGGTGTCCGTGCGGTTCGCTTCTTGCGCTCGGAGCGCGGGCCTAGATCGTACGGTGAGGGAGCGTTCGAGCGCTTCCAGAGGATCGCGAGATCTGCGGCCGAGCAGTGTGAGCGAGCCCGCGCACCCGAAATCACGGGGATGCACGAGAGTGAGGAGGTGGCGAGCTTGACCGACGCCTCGGCCGCTTCGTTCGTGCTCGATCCCTCGGGAGGGCCGCTGAGGCCGACCGGCGGCTGCGGCTCGATTTCGTTGCTGGTTGGGCCAGAGGGCGGTTGGTCGAGCCGAGAATTGGAGGGGTTCGCCGAGATCGGCATCGTCCGAGCGGGCTGGGTCCGCGTGTCTTGAGAGTGGAAACCGCCGCGGTGGTGGCGGTTTCGACCTGTGTGAGTTCGCATTGACACCCCTCGAAGACGGCCGATAGGCTTGCCGGGGCCCGAGAACCAAGCTATGAACATCAACGATCTTCTCAAACTCGCCGTCGAGCGAAGGGCGTCGGATCTTCACCTCAAGGTCGGCAGCCATCCGGTGATCCGAGTCGATGGTGTGCTTCAGCCGCTGATCGACGTCAAGCGACTGATGCAGGAAGACACCGTGGCGATGGCGTTCTCGATGATGAACTCGCGTCAAAAGCAGCGCTTCAAGGAGGATCTGGAGCTCGATATCGCCTACTCGGTCCCGGGCCTCGGCCGCTTTCGCTGCAACGTCTTCCAGCAGCGTGGCTCGGCCGGGCTGGTTCTGCGTGTGATTCCCGCCGGAGTTCTGTCGATTCGCGAGCTGATGCTTCCCAAGGTCCTGGAGAAGCTCTGTATGGAGCGCCGAGGCCTGGTGCTCTGCACCGGCACCACGGGCTCGGGAAAATCGACCACGCTGGCTTCGATGATCGATCACATCAATTCGCATCGCACCGAGCACATCATGACGATCGAGGATCCAATCGAGTTCCTCCACCGCGACAAGAAGTCGATCGTGAATCAGCGCGAGGTCGACGTCGACACTCAGGGCTTCGCGCACGCCCTGCGGTCGGCCCTGCGTCAGGACCCCGACGTGATTCTGGTCGGTGAGATGCGCGACCACGAGACCATCGAGACGGCATTGCTTGCCGCCGAGACCGGGCATCTCGTGTTTTCGACTCTGCACACCCTGGACGCGACCGAGACCGTCAATCGCGTCATTTCGGTCTTTCCACCTCACCAGCAGAAGCAGATCCGAATTCAGCTGGCTCAGGTCATGAGAGCGGTGATCTCTCTGCGGCTGGTTCCGCGCGCCGACGGCACCGGTCGGGTGCCCGCCGCCGAGGTCATGGTGGCGACCGGCTATATCCGCGAGGCCATCGAGAACAAGGAAAAGACCAAGTACATTCGTGAGCAGATCGCCCTGGGAACCAGCCAATACGGAATGCAGACCTTCGACCAATCGCTCTATCAGCTCTACAAGGGCGGTTTGATCACGCTCGATGAAGCCCTGCGTCGCGCATCGAATCCGGACGAGTTCAGGCTCAAGATTCAGGGTGTCCAGTTCACTGCCGATGTGTCGCGCGAACAGATGGAGTCGACGCTCGAGCTGGCGGATGACTCGGATCCGACAGCCCAGGACTCGCCCTTCGAGGTCGAGCGCTTTGGCGATCAGTAGAAACGGCCGGCCCGCTCCGTCGGGGGGTTGTTTCGACAAGGCCCTGGACTTGTTGAGTCGCAGGTCCCACTTTCGTCGCGAGCTGGAGCAGAAGCTCCTGATGCGCGATTTCAGCGCGGAAGAGGTCGAAGCCGCACTGGATCGGGCTACCGAGCGCGGTTTTCTGAACGACCTGGAGTGTGCGCGTGAGCTCGCTCGGCTGCGAGTGGAGCGGCGCCATGAAGGACCGGCCAAGCTCTTTGCCACGCTGACGCGGCGCGGTTCGGACTCGGGTACCGCCCGCCGGGTCGTCGCCGAGCACTACGCCGACGGCGAGCAAGAGCAGTTGCGACAGGCCGCGTCTCTCTGGTTGAATCGCAATTCCTGGGATCGCGACCGTCTGGCGCGCCATCTCAAGGGCAAAGGATTCTCAGGGGGTGCGATTCTCTCGGCACTCGAGCGGACCGAGGCTCTGGTCGATGGGGAGGCTTCGTGAACAGCCGCGACATCCGAGATTCGTTCCTCGATTACTTCGAGCGACACGGGCATCGCATTGTCGCCAGTGCGCCGCTGGTTCCGCATGACGACCGGACGCTCCTGTTCACGAATGCCGGCATGGTTCCGTTCAAGAACTTCTTTCTCGGCGCGGAGCGGCCGCCCGCTCCTCGAGCCGTCAGTGTGCAGAAGTGCATGCGCGTTTCCGGCAAGCACAACGATCTGGAGAACGTCGGCCCGAGCCACCGACACCACACGTTCTTTGAAATGCTGGGCAACTTCTCCTTCGGCGACTACTTCAAGGCGGACGCGATTCGGTATGGCTGGGAGCTGGTAACCGAAGGCTGGGGCATCGAGCCGTCCCGGCTCTATGCAACGGTTTTCGAGGAAGACGACGAAGCCGCCGAGCTTTGGAAAAAAGTCTCGGGGCTCCAGGCCGAGCGAGTCCTGCGTTGCGGAGCAAAGGACAATTTCTGGGCTATGGGAGACACCGGCCCGTGCGGTCCGTGTAGTGAGATCTTCGTTGACATGGCTCCTGCGCAGCCGCCGGTGGCCTGGAAGGAAGGCAGCGAGAGCGGCCGTTATCTCGAGATCTGGAATCTCGTGTTCATGCAGTTCGAGCGTCAGGCCGACGGCGAGCTGAAACCGCTTCCCAATCCCTCGATCGACACCGGGGCCGGCCTGGAGAGAGTGGCCGCGGTTCTTCAAGGGGTCGAGTCCAACTATGATTCGGACCTCTTCAGCCCGATTCTCTGCGCGACGTCCGAGCTCGCCGGTGTTTCCTACGGGAACACGCCGAACGGTGACGTGGCGATGCGAGTCATCGCCGACCATCTGAGGGCGGTCGGTTTCCTTCTCGCCGACGGAGTCATTCCCAGCAACGAGGGTCGGGGCTACGTGCTTCGCCGCATCCTGCGCAGGGCCGTGCGTCACGGCATGAGTCTGGGTTTCGAGGATCCTTTCCTCGGCAAGCTGCTACCCGTGGTCTCGGAGGTGATGGGCGAGGCGTATCCGGAGCTCGGCAAAGCGCAGGCGGGTTCGGTGGTGACTCTGGCGACGGAAGAGAGGAAGTTCCTCGAGACCCTGGCCACCGGATCCCGGCGGGTGCAGGATGCGATCGAGAAGGCACGCGCCGCGGGCAGTGACCATTTGGACGGCGGGAGCGTGTTTCGCCTGTATGACACGTTCGGCTTGCCGCTCGAGACCATCCGCGAGATCGCCGAGGAGGAGCAGATCGGCCTGGACGAGACCGGCTTCAACACCGCCTTGAACGAACAGCGCGAACGCTCGCGCGCCGCAGCCGACGACGCCCACAAGCTGTTGGGAGACGCCGAACGCCTGCTGCTCGAAACCGTCAAAGGCGAGACCGCTTTTTGCGGATACGAACGTCTCAAACTGGATCAGGTGCCGGTTCTCGCGCTCACTCGGACCGAGGGTGAGGAGGCGGAGTTGACCGAGAGTCTCACCGCCGGACAGGAAGGAATCGTCGTCTTCCCGAAGACGCCCTTCTACGCGGAAGCCGGCGGGCAGATCGGCGATCGCGGCCGGTTGCTCTGGCCCGGCGGTACCGCCGAGGTTGTCGACGTCCAGAGGGAGAAGGGCGTCAGCTTTCATCTCGTCAAGGTCATCAGCGGCGAGTTGTCCACGGGCGATCGGGTCGAAGCCGAGGTCGACGCGGTCTGGCGCAAGCCGACGCAGCGCAATCACACCGCGACACATCTCCTGCACGCAGCGCTTCGCCACGTTCTAGGTGAAGGCGTCCGTCAGGCCGGCTCGCTGGTGGCTCCGGACCGATTGAGGTTCGATTTCACGTTCGGGCGCCCGCTCGAGCCGGAGGAGCTCGCTACGATCGAACAGATCGTCAATGACTGGGTTCTCGAGGCCCAAGGTACCGAGACTACGGCCGAGCGCGAGTTCGAGGAAGCCGTTGCCGCCGGGGCGATGGCTCTCTTCGGCGAGAAGTACGGCGAGCGGGTGCGCACGGTCGCGGTGCCCACGCTGGATCTGGGCGCCAACGAGAGCGTAGACAGTCTCGAGCTCTGCGGTGGCTGCCACGTGTCGAATACCGGCGAGATCGGCCTCTTCGTGATCACTTCCGAGCGCGGCGTAGCGTCCGGGGTCCGGCGCATCGAAGCCCGCACCGGCGACGGCGCGCGCCAACTGGCCGTAGAGCGCGCTCGCCTGCTGCAGGAGGCGGCCGGGACACTCTCGGTCGCCGAGGCACGTCTTCCGGAGGAGGTCGCGGCTCTGGCCGGCCGGCAGCGAGAGCTCGAGCGCGAAGTCTCCAAGCTGCGCATGAAGATGATTTCCGGTGCCGCAACCGGCGATCGTGAGATCGAGATCGAAGGTGTCAAGGTTCTGGCCCGCGAAGTGCCGGCAGCGCCGATCAACGAGATCCGCAGCATGGCCGACGTTCTCAAGGCGCGCATCGGCTCGGGAGTTGTTGTCCTGGGGACTCGGGAGGCCGGCAAGGTTCACCTGGTAGCCGCGGTTTCGCAAGACCTCGTGGAGAGAGTTCACGCCGGCAAGCTGGCCGGGGCGATCGCAGCCAAGGTCGGCGGCCGCGGCGGCGGTAGGGCCGAGTTCGCGCAGGCGGGGGGCAAGGACCCCGACGAGCTCCCCAAGGCGCTCGAGTCCGTGCCAGAGCTCGTTCGGGAGCAGTTGCTCTCGGTGGGAGCCGGGGCGTGATCGGACGGTTGGCGGCGCCGGCGTTCTTGCTGGCTACTCTGTTCGGCCACGGCTTGTGGGCCGAGGTGAGGGTGGTCCAGCGCCCGGACGGCAGTACCTACGTCTACAACGTCCGCTCGCGTCGAACGCCGAGTCCACCGAGTCGGACCGCGACGACCACCGCCACACCCGGCCGGCCGAGTGAAGCGCTGGAGATCATGGTCAATCGCCATGCCAACCATGCAGCTCTCGAGCCCAGGCTCGTCAAAGCGGTGATCCAGGTCGAGTCCGCCTTTGATCCCCGCGCGAGATCCCACAAAGGCGCCATGGGCCTGATGCAGCTGATGCCGGAGACGGCAGCGGCCTTTGCCGTGTCGGACCCCTACGATCCGGAGCAGAACATCGGTGCGGGAACCAAGTACCTGAAGCGGCTGATCGATTCCCACGGTGGACTGGAGCTCGGTCTCGCGGCCTACAATGCGGGTCCCGCCGCGGTGAAGCGCTTCCATGGCGTACCGCCTTATCCGGAGACTCGCGATTACGTCGAGAAGGTGATGCGACTCTACAAACGTGATTCGCAGTACTCTCTGGCAGGCTCGAGGTATCTCCGGCGGGGGCGCAAGACCTACCTCATTCGCGACGCCTCGGGCCGTCTGGTCATGACGACGAGCCCTCCCAGCGGATAGACCGAGTTCGCTCGTCCCCGATGATCTTGAACCTTCCCAATATCCTGTCGCTTATTCGCATCCTGCTGGTGCCGCTCTTGGTGGCGGTGCTGTTGACCAAGTTCGAGGGCAAGGAGTTTGTGGGGTTGGGCGTCTTCTTGGTGGCCTCGTTCACGGATTTTCTGGACGGCTTCATCGCTCGCAGGCGCGGGATGGTCACTCGTCTGGGAAAGCTGCTCGACCCGGCCGCCGACAAAATCCTGAACTCGGCCGCGTTCATCGCTCTGGTCGAGCTGAATCTGGCTCCTGCTTGGATGGTGGTGGCGATCATCGCGAGGGAGTTCGCCGTCTCCGCTCTGAGCAGCGTCGCGGCCAGCGAGAACATTGTTCTGGGGGCGATCTCGTCCGCGAAGGTCAAGACGGTCACGCAGATGGTGGCTATCGCTCTACTGATCTTCTATGACCGGCTCGGGAGCTTCGAGCGGCTCGCAACGGTCTCGCTCTGGCTCGCCATGCTGGCCAGCCTTTACTCCGGCTTCGAGTATTTCTTCCGCTACGGCCCCCGACTCTTCGGCGCCGGCCGCGGCAAGTAGCCCCCCGTGCTGCACCCCTCTCTGCGGAGCCTGGCCCGCCTGACTCGCCGTCGCTACGGGCTGGTATTCACGATTGCCGCCTTGGTCGTCGTCGCCGGCCTGGTCTCTTCCCTCCGATTGCGTTTCGACACCGACGTTCTGGGCTTGTTGCCGAAGAACGAGCCGGTGGTGCAGAACTTTCGAGCCGGACTCGAGGAGTTCGGTAGCGTCGATTATCTGCTGGTCGCCGTGCGACTGCCGGAGGGCGAGGTGGTGGACCCCTATGAATCCTTTGTGGGGATTCTGGGTGAGCGCCTTGCGGAGCTCGACCAACTCACCGAAGTCGAGTACAAGATCGGCAGTCTCGAAGAGCTGCTCGAGGCCTTTCTGCCACGAGCGCTGCTGTTTCTGCCGCCCGACGCTCTGGAGGATCTGGCCCGCGCCCTCACCGATGACGCGCTCGAGCGACGCGCCGGGGAGCTTCGGCGTCTGATTACGACGCCCAAGCTTCTTGCCCAGAAAGACCTGGTACTCCTCGATCCCCTGGGGGTCGCGACGATATTCCTCGACCATCTCGAGAGCTCGCGCGCCGGCGTGTCGCTCGATTGGCAGAGTGGATACTTCCTTTCGCGCGATCGGGGAATGATGCTCGTTCTGGCCAAGCCGACCGGGCCGCCCCAGGATGTCGATTTCTCGAAGGAGCTGATCGTTGCGGTCGAAGAGGCTGTGCTCGCGTCGACCGCCGAGTGGCGGCAGGAGTTCGGCGACGAGGCGCCGCCCGATCCTCAGGTGGACCTGGGTGGGCGCCACGTGATCGGAGTGGCGGACGCCGGGCTGATTCGCTCGGACATGATCTCGAACGCGGCGACCTCCATGCTCGGGGTTTTGATTCTGTTCCTTTTCGCCTTTCGACGGTTCGGTCTCCTTCTGTACGCCTTCGTCCCCTTGGCGTGTGGACTTGTCCTGACCTTCGCCTTCGCGGCTTGGGCGTTCGGCACGGTCAGTGCCGCGACCAGCGGCGTCGCCGCGCTCCTCATCGGCCTGGGGATCGACTTCGTCATCGTTTCGTACGGCAGGTTTGTCGAAGAGCGCCAGCGCGGTCACGATCTGGACGAGGCGCTGGCTCTGATGAGCGGCTCTTCGGGGCGCGCCGTCGTTGTCGGCGGAGTGACCAGCGCGGCGACCTTGTACGCGTTCGCGGTCACCGATTTCACCGGTCTCTTTCAGATGGGAATCCTGACCGGCACCGGCATTCTGGTCTGTATGCTGTCGGTGTTGTTCTTGCTGCCGGCGATGCTGGCATGGGCCGACGATCGGCACCAGAGGAGCCGTTCGTTACCACGGCTGTTCCTGCACGGTTTCGGCAGCGCGCGGGTGATCGGGTTCGCGATTCGCAATCCGAAGGCCGTGCTGGCGGCCGGCTTTGCGCTCACCGCTCTGGCCGCCTGGGGCCTCAAGGACCTGCGCTTCGAGGACAGCGTCAAGGCGATGCGTCCGACGGGCAACCCGGGAGTCGAAGTGCGCGACGAGGTGGCCGAGCGCTTCGGAGTCGGGTTCGATCAGATGATGCTGATCGTATCGGCCGATGAGCTCGAAGAAGTTCTGGAGCTGGCTGAGCGAGCTGAGACCGGGGCCCGGGGTCTGGTGCGAGAGGGCATTCTCCAGGACGCGGACTCGGTGGCTTCGCTACTGCCGCCCACCGTTTCCCAGGAAGCGGCGCTGGATTGGCTTCGAGCCGAGCGAGGCGATCGACTCGACTCGGATCGTATCGAGCGCGTGTTCCGAGACGCCCTCGAGAAACAGGGCGTGCGTGCGACACCCTTCGCGAAGGGGTTGGATCTGATTCGGAGCGCTATTGCCCGCGACCAGCCGTTGACGGCTGCCGAGCTCGAGCGCGATAGCCAGGGACAGAAGCTGATGCGACGGTACCTGAGGCAGCTCGAAACCGGCTGGAAGAGCGTGGTCTACCTGTATCCACCTCCGATGACTTGGCGTAGGGAGGCGCCTCCGGAAGCGCTGGCCCTGGCCGGCGACCTCGGAGACGGCGCGGTCCTGACCGGCGCCAATGTGATCAGCCGCTACATGCGCGAGCGAGTGCTCAAAGACGCGGTGTTCGCGGCGATCCTGGGCTTCGTCGTAGTCGCGTTTCTGTTGTTTCTGGACTACCGCAGGGCGCGCGCGACGGCGTTGTCCCTGGGTCCGCTGCTGATCGGGATCGTGTGGATGCTCGGCGCCATGGGGTGGTTGGGCCTACCCATGAATTTCATGAATATTTTCGTCAGCACAATGATTATCGGAATCGGTGTCGACTACGGCGTCCACATGGTGCACCGGCATCGCGAGTTCGCGGGCAAGAGCGCGGAGCGTCGGCAACAGGGTCTGGTCGAGACCGGCAAGGCGATCACTCTCGCGGCGTTGTCGACCATCATCGGTTTCGGGTCACTGTCGCAGTCGCACTTTCCCGGATTGAGCTCGATGGGGATGGTGGCGATCCTGGGTGCGCTGTCGACGTGCATTGTGGCAATCAGCGTGCTGCCGGCGTTTCTCACCTGGCTGGAAGAATCGCCCGCGCGCGACTGAGCCGGCTCGGGGACACCGTTCCAAGGTGTCTCCTCCCGAATGCGTGTCGACCGAATTTGCGCGTCGACGGCGGTCGGCAGGCGATTCACCAGGGGCCGGCTCGAGCTGGAAGGCCTGCAATGGGTCGGGCTCTCGCCTGCGCGCCGCTACGCGCAAACCGCTGGTGGTCTTCGAGAGGGCCTTCCGAGCGCTTGCGGCGAGCCCCCTGGGCGAATCGCCTGCCAAGCCGCCTTGCTTCCCCGCCGGTCTTTCCGCCCGGTCGTGCGGCACCGCCGAAGACCCTCGTCGCAGCTAGCGAGGCCACAGGCGCCAGGTGTCTAATCCAGCCGCTAAGATAAGGCACAGAAGCCGGTTTCGACCTCGCCGGCGCGGATCTTGGTGGAGGGACCGGTCTTACAGCGTGAGGCCCGGGGTGTCTACTCCACAATCTCCCGAATCGCGCGGACGAACTCCTCGGGCACTTCCTCTTGAAGGAAGTGCCCGGCTTCGGTGCGGGTGACCCGGGCCTGTGGGAAGCGTTTCTCGTGGCGTTTGAGAGCGCGGCCCAGGATCGGATCGCGCAGGCCCCAGATCAGCTCGATCGGGCCGTCGAATGACAGTGCCCATTCCTCGCCGCGGAGAAGCAGCGGCAGACTGGGGTGATCGGGAGAGGTCGGGACCATCCGAGCCAGACCAAGCGGAGCCGCCCGGTCGCGCCAGCTACCGAACGGCCAGCGGTAGGCGCGCGCAATCTCGCCGGAGATCGACGACCGATCGCCCTGGGTGCGGTCGAGGATCTGCAGCGGAAAGGCCCCGAGTCGGAAGACGAGATCACTCAGGACCGGCGTCGCCGCGAAGCGGTGGAAGCCCGCGCCGCGCGGGCGTGCCGGCACCAGTATCGAGGTGTTGCCCAGAACCAGGCCGGCGACTCGCTCGGGCGCATGAGCTCCAAGAAGAGCGACCAGGGGACCGCCCCAGTCCTGCCCAACGAGCACGACCCGCTCGATCCGCAGACGATCGAAGAGCTCAGAAAGTGCTTCGCGATGGCGTGCAAGGGTGTGGTCACCAGGCTTGAGGAGCTTCTGGGTAAGGCCGCAGCCCAAGAGATCGGGTGCGATCACGCGCAGATGAGGCAGTTCGGCGATGACCTTACGCCAAAGGAAGCTCCAGGTCGGGTTGCCGTGCTGCAGCCAGACCGCGCACGAATCTCGCGGGCCGTGGTCGACGTAGTGCATAAGCAGTCCACGATTCGGCCCGTTCTCGAGCTCGATCGTGGCGCGGTCGAAGGGGAACAGATCCTCTAGAAAACTCGGAAGATCGGGAGGGCGTTTCGTCACTCGAGGCTGCGAACGTGGTGCAGGCGCATCAGGTTGGTCAGCGGGCGATCGTGAATCGGAACGCCCATCAAGATCACGATGACCTCACCGGGCCGGGCGAGGTCGGCCTCGAGTAGCTCGCGGTCCACCAGCTCCACGACCTGGTCGTGGTGCTCGACCGATTTGTCGACCAGCAGAGGTCGCACGCCCCAGACCAGTTGAACGCTTCGTGCCACTCGCGCATCCGTGGTCAACATGCAAATCGGGGTGTCGGGCCGGTAGCGAGCGATCGTGCGGGCGGTGAAGCCGCCCTGGCTGAAGGCCACTATTTGACGCACCTTGAGGTTCTTGGTCGAGAACACCGCGGCCGCGGCGACCACGTCGGCGAGGACGAAGGCCTCGTCGCGCTTGCCCCTGCCCTCGCTGCTCGATCCGGGGTCTCCGGCGTGGGCGAGGGGACGCACTTCGCGTTCGCGGCGCGAGAACAGCCTGTGCGCCTCGGCTTCGTGCATGATCTTCGCCATGGTCTTCACCGCTTCCACCGGATAGCGGCCCGCGGCCGTTTCGCCCGAGAGCATGAGCGCGTCGGCGCCATCAAAAACCGCGTTTGCGACGTCGGACGACTCCGCCCGCGTAGGACGGGGTCGCTTGACCATCGACTCGAGCATCTGGGTCGCAACGATGACCGGCTTGCCGTGAATCCGGCATGACTCGATGATCTGCTTCTGAAGTACGGGAACTCTGTGGAGAGGCACTTCGACGCCTAGGTCCCCGCGCGCGACCATGACCGCGTCGGCACTCGAGACGATTCCGTGCAGGTGCTTGATCGCGCGCGCGCTCTCGAGCTTGGCGATGAGTGGGATGTCGCCCCCGGCGAGGCGAATGATCCGACGCAGCGCCTCGAGATCCTCGGCGGTCCCGACGTAGCTTGCCGCGACATAGTCGGCACCGAGCTCGACGGCGAGTTCGAGGTCCTGTCGGTCCTTGGTGCTGATCGTGAATGGCAGATCGCTGTCGGGCAGGTTGATGCCCTTGCGGCTCGAGACCGTGCCGCCATTGACCACCTCGGCGGTGAACGCACCGCCGCTCTCGGAGTTGACGCCAAGCTCGACCAAGCCGTCGCCGATAAGGAATCGGTCACCGCTCTTCAGATGCCCGAGGAGCTTCGGGTCGTCGATCGGCAGATCGACCTCGCCGCCGGTGGGTCCGATGACCACGGTTTGCCCGCGGCGAAGCGAGCGCGGGGCTTCCATGCGGCCGAGCCGGTAGCGCGGTCCCATGAGATCCAGGATCACCGGCACATGCGAGCCGATCTCGGCGCTGACGGCACGCACGCGCTCGAAGGTCGCGCGGTGCTCCTGCGTCGATCCGTGGGAAAGATTGACTCGGATGACGTCGGCGCCCGCCCTGAGGACGCGTTTCAGGACGCGCGCCCCGGCCGTAGCGGGTCCGACCGTGACCACGATCTTCGCGTGAGGGTCCATGTTCGCGGAGTATACGAGGGCCGCGCGCTTGCCAAGGTCGTTGCTCCAGACCGAGTGTGGAGATACGATCGGCGGCCGCGATGTTCGATGGTCTTCAAGATCGGCTTCAAGGCGTTTTTCGTCGGCTCAAGGGCGAGGGGCGCGTATCCCGCGAGGTGCTGGATGGCGCCCTGCGCGAAATTCGCATGGCTTTGCTCGAAGCCGACGTCAACTACAGGGTTGTCAAGGACTTCGTCGCCAAGATCGGAGCCGAGGCGGAGGGCCAGGGGGTGATCGAAAGCCTCACCCCCGCCCAGCAGGTCGTCAAGATCGTCCACTCGGAGATGACCGCCCTGCTGGGAGAGAAAGGCGAGCCACTTCAGGTCAAAGGCCGGCCGGCGGTGATCGTCCTCTGCGGCCTCCAGGGCTCCGGGAAGACGACCACGGCGGGCAAGCTGGCTCGTCATCTCCGGAGCCAGGGAAAGAACCCGGTTCTGGTCGCCGCGGATCTTCAGAGGGCCGCGGCGGTCGAGCAGCTCCAGCAGGTTGGCAGGAGCGTGGACACACCGGTGCTGACTCCCGACGACAGCAGGCAGGATGTGGCGGGCTTCGTGACCTCGTCCCTCAAACAGGCTCGGGAGCTCGGGCGCGATGTGGCGATCGTCGACACCGCCGGCCGACTGCACATCGACGAAGAGCTGATGGCACAGCTCAAAGCGGTAGTTTCGCAGGCCTCTCCGCAGGAAGTCCTGTTTGTTGCCGACGCGATGACCGGCCAGGATGCGGTGCGCAGCGGAGAAGCGTTCTCGACGGCTTTGCCGATCACCGGGATCATCTTGACCAAGCTCGACGGCGATACCCGCGGTGGGGCCGCGCTTTCGGTGCGGGCCGTGACCGGCCTGCCGATTCGAATGGTGGGAGTGGGCGAGAAGCTCGAGGATCTCGAAGAGTTCCACCCCGACCGTATGGCTTCGCGGATCCTCGGCATGGGCGATGTTCTGAGCCTGATCGAGAAGGCCGAGAAGGGCGTGGATGCGGCCGAGAGCCGGCGCCTCGCCGAGCGGTTGGCGAAGCGGGAGTTCACGCTCGAAGACCTGCGCGACCAGCTGCGCCAGATGCGCCGCATGGGACCGCTGTCGCAGTTGATGGCGGCGCTACCTCGCGGCGGTCCGCTCAAGGGCTTCGACCCGTCCTCCGTGGACGAGAGCAAGCTGAAGCGGGTCGAAGCCATCATCGACTCTATGACCCCGCCGGAGAGAAGGAAGCCGACGGCCCTCAACGCCAGCCGCAAGCGCCGTATCGCGCGCGGTTCGGGAACCACGGTTCAGGAGATAAACCAACTGGTCAAGCAGTACCGGATGATGCAGAAGATGTTCAAGGGGGTCAAGGGCTCCTGGTTGCGGAAGGCCATGGGTGGGGGCTGATTCGCTTTTCTGCTAGACTACGCTGCTCCCCAGCCCCCCGGCCGGAGCTGCCGGTGTGAGGCGATCCCCGCAGAGACCACAAAGAAGAAGGTAACCGAGAGATGCTCAAGATCAGACTGAGACGCATGGGCAACCGCAACCGACCGTTCTACCGGGTTGTGGTGTCGGATTCACGAAAAACCCCGATCAGCAGCGCCCTTGAGGAAGTCGGCCACTACGACCCCACCCGGGGCATGGAATCGGCCACCCTGGAGGTCGATAGGATCCAGCAGTGGGTCGACAAGGGCGCACAGATGTCGCCGACCGTCGCCAAGCTGGTGCGCCATCAGAAGGCAACGGCGGCCTGACCGTGTCGGAGATCCGTGACGATCTCGCCCAGGTTCTGACACTGCTCGTCGACGAGCCCAGGGAGGTGGCCGTGAGCGACGTCAGCGCGGACGATGGGCCACGTCTGGAGGGTCGGGTGGCCGACGGTGACCTCGGCAAGGTCATCGGGCGCCAAGGTCGAACGGCGCGGGCGTTGCGCCGGGTGCTCGCGGCTCGATCGGCCCATGGCGAGCGGCCGTGGGATCTGAAGATCCTGGACAACTAGACATCGTCTCCGGGCTGCTTCGAGGGTTCTCGAAGCGCCGAGACAGCCCCAACTCCATGGCCACCGGCGAACCAGCCGACCTCGTTCTGGTCGGCCACGTGCGCAACCCTCACGGCGTGCGGGGCGAGGTTCTGATCGAGGTTCTGAGCGACGACCCCGAGCGCTTTCGGCCGGGCTCCGAGCTGATTGCGATCGCCCGGTCGGGCGATCGCCGAGTGCTGTCGATCGTCTCCGCGCGGGCGCATCGGGGAGGCCTCTTGATTCTCTTTGCCGGTTTGGAAGACCGAGAAGAGGTCGCCGCCCTGAGAGGTGCGGATCTGATGGTCGAAGCGGCAGCCGTGCGCGACGCGCCGGAAGGCTCGTACTACTACTTCGATCTTGTCGGACGCTCCTGTCGCGACCGCCGGTCCGGCGATCTGGGCGAGGTGGTCGCGGTTCTCGAGGACGGCGGCGGACTGCTCCTTGAGATAAGGGGTGATGCCCGGACTGTTCTAGTGCCCTTCGTGCGCGACTATCTGGTCTCGATCGATCGGCAGGGCGGGCCGATCGAGCTCGACCTGCCCGAAGGGCTTCTGGAAACATGCGCATCTCGGTCATAACGATTTTCCCCGAGCTCTTTTCGGGTTTTCTGAAGACCAGCCTGCTGGGCCGCGCCATCGGCCGTGGAGAGCTCCAGGTCGACGTGGTCGACCTCAGGGATTACACAGAGGACGTCCATCGGGCCGTTGATGATGAGCCCTATGGCGGTGGCGGCGGCATGGTGATGATGGCCGAGCCCTGGCTCCGCGCGGTCGGCGATCTGGCGGCAGGTCGAACGTGCCACCGCGTCCTGCTCTCCCCGCAGGGGACGCCGCTCAATGACGCGAGCGTCCGGCGTCTGGCCGAGATCGGTGACCTGCTGCTGCTCTGTGGACGCTACGAGGGCCTCGACGACCGGGTTCGGGCCACCGTCGTGGACGAGGAGGTTTCCCTGGGCGACTTCGTGCTCTCCGGTGGCGAGGTCGCCGCGATGGCTCTCATCGAGGCCGTCTCCAGGCAGATTCCGGGTGTCGTCGGAGACCCGCAGTCGGTCGAGAACGACAGTTTTCGAGCGGGCTTACTGGATTTCCCGCACTTCACGAGGCCTCGCCGCGTGGCCGGCCTGGATGTGCCCGAGGTGCTGCTTTCCGGCGATCACGCGGCAATCTCTCGCTGGCGCCGGAAGGAGTCGCTACGCAATACCCTGCGGCGGAGGCGGGATCTCCTGGACGGGGCGAAGCTCGATTCCGACGATCGCCGGCTGCTCGCCGAGATCGAGGAAGAGGAGGAAGCCCCATGACCACCTCTGCCGACGCATTCATGGTAGGCTCTGCGGCCGCTCCTCGTGAGCGCTGCTAGCGAACTGGAGACAATCATGCATAGTCTGAGTGAAGTCGAGAGCCCATTCCTGCGCTCGGACGTCCCCGAGTTTCGAGCCGGGGACACCGTCAAGGTCCACGTCAAGGTCGCCGAGGGCGACAAAGAGCGAATTCAGATCTTTCAGGGTGTCGTGATCGCCCGCCGCGGCAGTGGCACTCGCGAGACGTTCACGGTTCGAAAGATCTCCGGCGGGATCGGCGTAGAGAGGGTCTTTCCCCTGCACACTCCTACGATCGAGAAGATCGAGGTTGTCCGGCGAGGCCGGGTTCGGCGAGCCAAGCTCTATTACCTGCGCAAGTTGCGCGGTAAGGCGGCCCGTATCGAAGAGCGTCGGGACGAACGGATCCGCAAAAAGTCCGGCGGCTGAGCGTCGAGGGGGCCCAGCTCGCGACCGTCCGGACTTCGATCGCAGGCTGCTAGAGTCCTCCCTGTCGGAGGGCTTGACGGGTGAGTCTGGTTCATTTGGGCGTGGAGTCGTTTCGGCTCCGCATGGTCGCGGGTCTCGAGTCGGAGCTCGGCTGCGCGGGCTACCAACGGATCGCAGGCGTCGACGAGGCCGGCCGCGGATGCTTGGCGGGGCCGGTGGTCGCGGCGGCGGTAATCCCTCATCCGGAGAGTCTGATTCCGGGCGTCACAGATAGCAAGTTGCTCAATCCGGCCAAACGCGAGCTGCTCGCCGCGCAGATTCGCGAGACGGCGCTGAGCTGGAGTGTCGAGCCGGTGGCGGCGGAAGTCATCGATCGGATCAATATCCTCGAGGCCACCAAGCAGGCCATGCGCCGGGCTCTGACGAGCCTGAGGCCCCGCCCCGAGGTGGCTCTGGTCGATGCGGTGCCTCTCCGGGTGCCCGGTCTGCGCTGCCTGCCATTGGTGCGGGGTGACTACATAAGCTACGCTATTGCGGCGGCTTCAATTCTGGCCAAGGTCTCGCGCGATCGGATCATGACTGAGCTCGACGCGAAATATCCGCATTACGGTTTCGCTACCCATAAGGGGTACGCTGCGCCCCGGCATCTCGAAGCACTGCGTAAGTACGGCCCCAGCTGCCATCATCGGCTGACTTTCCATTCGGTTCTGCCATCCGCCATTCGTGACGACGGTGGCGATTCGGAGCGCGCCCATGGCTCGTAGCCGGAGATCGGCGCTCCAGGCTGCCGAGAAGCTGGTTTCGCGGGGACGGCTCGAGGCCGCGGTCAAGCAGTACCGTAAGGCTCTCGCCGAGAGTCCCGAAGACACGGGAACGCTCAACCGTCTGGGTGATCTCCACGCCCGGCTCAATCGAGTCGACGAAGCGGTGGAGATGTTCACCTCGGCTGCGGATCACTTCACCAAGGAGGGCTTCTTCGTCAAGGCGATCGCGATTTACAAGAAGATCATCCGCCTGGACCCGACCCTGATCGAGGTCTACGAAACGCTTGCCGATCTGTATCACCGCCAGGGCCTGGTCAACGAGGCTCGGGCCCAGTACCAGGTGGTCGCGGATTACTACAAGCAGGTCAACGACAAGCGAGCTCTCGTGGCGGTCTTCGAGAAGATGGTCGAGCTCGAGCCGGACAATCCGAGTCACAGACTAAAGCTCGCCGAGTTCTATTGCGCCTCCGAGCAGATACCGCAGGCGATGGAGCAGTATCAGAAGATCGCTCATTTCATGCTCGAGCACGGCAAAGTCGAGGAAGCCTTCAAGGTGTACCTGGGCGCTTTCGAGCTCAAGGTCGACGATCTCGGTTTTCTGACGGACATCATCGTCCAGTTGAGGGACCTCGGTCACGACGAAGTGGCTCAGCGGTTGTTGAACGAGGCGGTCGAGAAGAACCCCGATGCCGCGCGGGTCGCCGAGCTGGTCGACCTGCCGCTTCTGGATGTCGCGGATAGGCGGGGCAGCCAACTGCCGCAGGAGCCGCTGGCCGGGGTCGACGAGCCGGCGAGAATCGGAATTACGGAAGCCCGGTACGAGGCGACGGGCGAAGACGAGTCTGCGGTTCTCGAGCTCGACCTGACTCCGGGAGCAGAGGCCATCGACGTTTCTGAATTGGGTCTCGAGAGCGCGGTCTTGCCTGAAGGTATCGGCGCGGGCGAGCCGGCCGCCGACCTCGACGCCGGCGAGGAGGAGATTGCCGCGGTCGCGGACGCCTCGGCCGAAGCAGCTGAGGAGATCGAGGTCGTGGACCTGGCGGACCTGGTGGAGATCGAGTCCGAGATGCCCGCCGAGGAACCGCCCCCGGTAGCTCCGCCACACGAGGAGACAGGGGAGTTCGAGATTACCCTCGATGAGCTCGAAGCCGAAGTCGCGGCCGAGGACGAGGCGCGGCCGGAGGTTGTCGTCGAGCCATCCTCCGAGGCGGCGGAGCTCATCGAGCCCGAAGCCACGGCGGATAGCCGTGCCGATGAGCTGGTGACAGAGGCGCAAGTGCTCTCGAACTATGGTCTGGAGAACAAGGCGGTAGAGCTTCTCGATGACGCCCTTCAGCTTGTGCCGCAGCACGCCGAAGCGGCCGAGCTGCTCTTGCATCTCCACCACCAGGCCGGCAGGTCCCGCGAAGTCGTCGATCTTGCACAAGGTCTTGTGGACGGCGGGGCATTTTCGTCTCGTCTGACCGAACTGCTGGAAGATTGGGACTACAGGCTCGAAGACGGGCGCGTGCACGCGCCAGAGGAGCTCGAAGAACGCGCAGAGGCAGTGCCGGTCGAGCCGGAAGCCGTGCCAGCAGCCGAGGCGAGGCTGAACTGGCTCGATGAGGAAGCGCCGGTCTCGGAGGGAGCTGCTTCAGAGGCCTTTTTTGGTGAAGAGGACCAGTTCTTCGATCTGGCTGCGGAGCTCGAGGAAGAACTCATGGCCGAGGAGACCGCCGGAGACGGTCGACTCATGCCCCAGCTCGAAGAGCAGTCGATCGAGGAGATCGTCGAAGGCTTCAAGCAGGGAGTGGCGGAAACCCTCTCGACCGAGGACTTCGACACCCACTACAACCTCGGCATCGCCTATCGCGAGATGGGCCTCGTCGACGAAGCTATCGGTGAGTTTCAGCTGGCGGCCAAGTCCGAGCAGTACCTGGTGGACTGCTGTTCTCTTCTGGGAGCCTCGTTTCTAGAGAAGGGTTTTCAAGATCTCGCCGTGAAGTGGTACGAACGCGGACTCAAGGCGCCGAACGTCTCGGATGAAGAGAAGCTCGGTCTCCTCTACGAGCTCGGTAATCTCTATCTCAGCACGGGCGACCGCGCCACCGCGAAGGACACTTTCGCGGAGATCTACGGCGCCAACTCGAACTATCGGGACGTGGTAGCCAAGCTCGAAGAGTTGCGCCAAAGCTAGCAGTAAGAGAACGGGTGCGAGAGATAAGACCCGGATGGATAGCCGCAGCTGTTCTGGCGCTCGTTGGGGTGTTCTTTCTTCTCACCAAGGCGAGTGAAAGAGTCAGCCCGGTCCCGGTTGGGCTCTGGGTAGCGATCGAGCCCGAGGGCGAGAGTCTGGCGCGGGTCGGGCCGGTGGAGATACCGGCCGGAACCGCTTTCCGGCTCTACGCGGTGATCGAAGCCGAGACCTTCCGGGGTGGGCGGATTTACTATACGGAGGCGAAGAATCTCGATTTCCTGGGCGAATCCGTTTCAACCGATCTGATCAGGCCCTGGCAAGGAAGGCTCGAAGCGAGGATCCTCTGGTTCACCGTCGAGGGCTCGAGCCCGTACCGCGAGGTCTTGCCGGGCGACGAGCTCGAGCCCCCGAGTTTCAAGGAGATTTTCCGACCCGATTGGGGGCAGGCTTGGTCCGTCGTCGGGGACCTGCGCCCGACGGTCGAGAACGTCTTGCCCGGCGAAGATCAACTGCGCCGAGAAAAGCGCTTCGGGACCCAGCGGTTTCAGGTGCGAATGGAGCTCTTCGGCGGCAAGAGCGATCTCGTGCCCGAGCTTCGTCTGGCTTCTTGGGGAGCGGAGGAGCTGCCGGCGAGGAGGGCCGAGTTTCCAACCGTAGTCGCGGGCTTGCCCGGAGTGCTTGCGGCGCCCTCTCGGGTGTTCGGCCTGGCGCAGATCGAGTTCGCGGGCGACGGCCGTGGAGCCGGCGACCGAGGGCGGCTGGCGTCTTGGACCGAAGAATTGCTTTCCCTGTCTCGGATACCGGTTCTCGGGAAGTGGCTCGCCGAGCAGAACATCGCGTGGGAAGACCTTGCCTGGGAGGAGGTCGAGCTTGGCGCCTCGGATGTCCTGGCTCGCCCTGGAGACTTGCTCCGGGCCGGTACCCGGCTGGTCTGGATCCTGGAGGATCGTGGCGAGCCCGGACTCGACTATGAAGACCTGTGTCTGGATTTCGAACGTGGAGCGAGAGTCCAGCGGCTGCGCGATGTGTTCGTCGGCGAAGGGCTGGTGGACTGGGGCCGGGCTCCGGTTTCTGCCGGCGCCGGGCCGCGAGCCGGATCCAAGGGGGATGCGCAATGACGACGACCATCACATTGATCGAAGGCGACGGCATCGGACCCGAAGTGACGTCCGCCGCAGTACGCGTGCTCGAGGCTACGGGCATTGATTTCGAATGGGAGCCCCACGTCGCCGGTCTCAATGCCATGGACAAGCACGGCGAGCCGCTGCCCGAGGAGTTGATCGCGTCCGTTCTGCGCAACCGGGTCGCCCTCAAGGGACCGGTTACCACACCCGTGGGCCACGGATTCCAGTCGGTCAATGTACAGATTCGCAAGCGGCTGGACCTGTTCGCAGCCCTGCGTCCGATTCAGACGCTTCCGGCCCTGCCCGGACATTTCGGCAATGTCGATCTGGTCGTCGTGCGCGAGAACACCGAAGGGCTCTACAGCGGTCTCGAGCACGAGGTCGTATCGGGCGTTGTCGAGAGTCTGAAGATCATCACGCGCAAGGCGTCGACTCGAATCGCGCGCTTTGCGTTCGAGCACGCCCGCACCCACGGTCGCAAGCGCATCACCGCTGTGCACAAGGCCAACATCATGAAGCAGTCCGACGGCCTCTTTTTGAGGTGCTTTCGAGAGATTGCCGAGGAATACCCGGAGATCGAGGCCGAAGACCGGATCGTCGACAACATGGCCATGCAGGTGGTGGTCAACCCGCTCAAGTACGATGTCCTGGTTTTGCCCAACCTCTACGGAGACATCCTCTCGGACCTGTGTGCGGGCCTGGTTGGCGGTTTGGGCGTCGTGCCAGGGGCCAATCACGGCGAGAACATCGCGGTATTCGAGGCCGTCCACGGCAGCGCGCCCGACATTGCGGGTCGGAACCTCGCCAATCCGACGGCACTGATTCGTTCCGGCGTTCTGATGCTCGAGCATCTGGGCCTGACGGACGAGGCGCTCAGGGTGCGGACGGCACTCGACTGCGTGATGTCCGAGCGCAGCCTTCGAACTCGCGACCTGGGGGGTGAGGCTTCGACGAGTGGGTTCGCCGACGCCCTGGTTACCGAGATCGAAGCCTCCGGGTAGTCACCCGTCCACTATCTTCTACCGAGCCATCTCGCTAAGATAACTCTCCCGCCGAACCCGAGTTTCGGGGATGGTGAGGCACTTCCTCCCTCTGCAACAGGGCTCGACGTACAGACTTGCCGAATGGAAGGGTAAAGCCATGAGTATCAGTCAGATCGCGAGAACGATCGAAGAATCCGGCACGCTCCGGATGAACGAGAAGGCCGCTATTCTGCGCGCCAAGGGAGATCCGGTCATTCATTTGGGAGGCGGCGAGCCCAAAAGCCGTGCGCCGCTCGACGCCATCGTTGCCGCATCGAACCTCCTCAACTCGGGCGAAGTGCGCTACACGCCGGCCGACGGAACACCTGCGATGAAGGCCGCGATCATCAGGTACGTCAAAGACTTCTACTTTCATCGCGTCACTCACGAGCAGGTCATCGCTTCGAGCGGCGCCAAGCAGGCGATCATGGTCGCCTTGCAGGCCATCCTCGACCCGCAGGACGAGGTCGTCTTTCCGGCGCCCTACTGGGTGAGCTACCCGGAGATGGTCAAGCTCTGCGGAGCGAAGCCGATCCCGGCTCCGGCTGAAGACGGCACCTTCTATCCGCGCATCCAGGACATCACTCAGCGCGTCAGCAGCTACACCAAGGCCGTGATCATCAACAGCCCCAACAACCCGTCCGGGGTGATGTACAGCGCCGAGTTCATCAAGGACGTGGTCGAGTTCTGTGAGAACGAAGATCTTTACCTGATCATGGACGACATCTACCACCGCCTGATCTTCGACGGCAAGAAGCCGATCAACTGCTACGAGTTCGCCAACGACCTGGGCAGCAAGTCGAAGCTCATCGTGGTCAACGGCGTCAGCAAGCAGTACGCAATGACCGGTTTTCGCATCGGGTGGGCGGTCGCAAATGCGGACCTCATCCGGGTCATGGCCAACATCCAGGGTCACCAGACGAGTGGCCCGCCGGGAGTGCTGCAGAAAGCGGCGGTGGCGGCGATCAACGGCGTCCAGTCGTCGGTCGAGAATCTGCGCGTACAGCTCAGAAACAACCGCGACATCATGCTGCAGCAGCTGTCGAGCTTCGACGGAGTGAACGTCACGGTGCCGGACGGTACCTTCTACTGTCTGCCCGACTTCAGCCACTACGACAAGGATTCGAACCGTTTGGCCGAGTTCCTGCTCGAGAAGGTTCAGGTGATCACCGTACCGGGCGCCGAGTTCGGCGTGGACGGCCATCTGCGCCTCTCCTACTGTGGCGCCGTCAAAGACATCACCGAAGGCATCGAGCGCATCAAGTGGGCTCTGGACCCGAATTCACCCAACGAGCTCTACATGGGCGACCGCAAACTGATTCGCGACTGGAACTAACCGCGGGGGACAAGCGCGATGTCAAAATATCTGAAGATCAAGTCTCCGGCGCAGTCTCACTGCGAGGACCTCAAGAGCGACTACGGTCTCGAGCAACAGGGAATGAAGCACCTCAAGCGGGTGTACTGGAACCTGCCGCCCGAGGCGTTGTACGAAGAGTTCGTTTTTCGAGGCGAAGGGTCGATCGTCAATGGCGGCCCGATGATCGTCAACACCGGAAAGTGGAGCGCACGAGCGGCCAATGACAAGTTCGTGGTGATCGAGCCCGAGAGCGAGGGCAAGATCTGGTGGGGCGAGTACAACCGACCGATCACGACGGATAAGTTCGCCGGCTTGGTGACTCGCATGCAGGCCTACCTGCAGGGCGAGGAAGTGTTCGTGCAGGACTGCTACGCCGGGCATGATCCCGAGTACCAGCTGGCCGTGCGCGTCATCACCGAGGACGCCTGGCAGAGTCAGTTCGCCCGCAACATGTTCATACCGCCGCTCAGGCGTGACCGCTACAAGAACTTCGTGCCCGACTTCACGGTCATCGCCCTGCCCAAATTCAAGGCCGACCCGATCATCGACGGCACCCGAAGCGATACCGCGATCATCATCAACTTTGCCGAGCGCATGGCGCTGGTCGTCGGCACTTCCTACGGCGGCGAGATCAAGAAGTCGATCTTTACGACGCTCAACTACCTACTGCCGAACAGGGGCGTGCTGGCCATGCACTGCTCCGCCAACGTCGGCGACGCGAACGACGCGGCGCTTTTCTTCGGCTTGTCGGGAACCGGCAAGACGACCCTCTCGGCCGATCCGAGGAGAAAGCTCATCGGCGACGACGAGCACGGTTGGAGCAACACCGGAGTCTTCAACTTCGAGGGCGGCTGCTACGCCAAGGTCATTCGGCTGAGTCCCGAGCACGAGCCTCAGATCCACGCCACCACCAAGATGTTCGGCACCGTCCTCGAGAATGTCGTCTTCGACAAGGTGACCAGGAAGCTCGATCTCGACGACGACATCAACACCGAGAACACGCGATGCAGCTATCCGCTGGCTTCGGTTGCCGGGGTGCTCGAAGCAGGGCGGACCGACTCGCACCCCAACAACATCTTGCTCCTGACCTGTGACGCCTCGGGCGTTCTGCCGCCGATCTCACGGCTGAGTCCGGATCAGGCTCTCTACCACTTCATCAGTGGCTACACGTCCAAGATCGCCGGCACCGAGATCGGTCTCGGTATCGAGCCCAAGATCACCTTCAGTGCCTGCTTCGGCGCGCCGTTCATGGTGCATCACCCGTACGTCTACGCCAACATGCTCAAAGAGAAGATGAGGAAGCACGGCGCCCGTTGCTGGCTGGTCAACACCGGCTGGACGGGCGGTCCGTTCGGCATTGGCGAGCGAATCTCGATTCACCACACCCGGGCGCTTCTAAATGCGGCTCTCGACGGCTCGCTCGAGAAGGTCGAGTTCCGCAAGGACAAGCTCTTTGGATTCGAGGTTCCGGCGAGCTGCCCTGAAGTTCCTGGGGACGTGCTTGTTCCTGAGAACACCTGGGGTGACAGGGACGAGTACTGGAAGCGCTACGACGGTCTGGCGGCGCGCTTCATCGAGAACTTCAAGCTCTACGCCAGCGGCTGCCCGGCCGAAGTGGCGGCGGCTGGCCCGGTGCGACTGGAGCGGCCGGAGTAGAGAGCAGGACAGGACCGAGTGCGTGCCCCCGCCCTGGTTACCAAGCTCGAAGGGTCCGGGGAAGGGCGGCTCAACAAACTCGGCTGCTAGAACGGAACGCCGGGTTCGCCGGTTTCTCGGAGCACGGCCAAGACCGCATCCTTGGTCAAGAGCTCACTGAACAGGTGCGGCTCTCGGCCCGGCCGGTAGAGGAGGTAGAACGGAATGCCGTACTTTCCATGGTCGGCCAGGAAGGCGGCGATGTCGTCGTCGCGGTTGGTCCAGTCGGCCTTCATCGGCACGACCTCGTATCTCGAGAAAGCGTCCTCGATCTCGGGGGTTTCGAGCACCAGCCTCTCGTTCACCTTGCAGGTGAAGCACCAATCGGCGGTGACGTCGACGAACACCATGGACCCCTGCCCGGCCATCCGTTCGGCCTCCTCGCGGTCGAAAGAGACCCATGGGATCAGTTTCTGGGCGCGGTCGCCGCGGGCTGTTTCGGTTGGGCTCTCGAGAGCGGCAGCCGCGAGAGACAATCCGATCGCCACGGCCGAGACGGCTCCCGCCACGCCAATCCAGCGCCAGGACCCCCTGCCGCCGGAGCTATGCCTGATCCAAACGAAGAGCGCCAGGGCGAGCAGCGAAACCTCGATGAACGCCAAACGTTCGCGAGAGACCTGCGAGGACAGGACGTACAGGAGCCAGATCGCGGCGGCGGCGAGCAGATAGCCCATGAAGTGGCGGAAGTGCTCCATCCAGACACCCGGCTTCGGTAGCAGCTTGATGGCGCCCGGGGCGGTGGCGAGAAGAAAGTAGGGGAGCGCCATCCCGAACCCGACCGCGGTGAAGATACCCAGAGTCACACCGCTAGCCTGGGCCAGCGCAAAACCCACGGCGGTGCCGAGAAACGGAGCCGAACAGGGAGTTGCCATCAGAGTGGCGAACAGGCCCGCGGTGAAGTGAGACGGCAGTCCCTCTCCGCCCGCGGCTTCGGCCCAACCGGCGATTCGCCGGGGGAGGGGTACCTCGAAAAGACCCCAGAGGTTGAGGCAGAACAGAGCCACGACGAAGGCCAGCGCGGTTACGAACACCGGCTGCTGGAACTGGATGCCCCATCCGACGGTAGCGCCCGCGGACTTCGCGAGGATCGCCGCGGCCGCCAGGGCCCAGAAGGAAATCAGGATTCCGGCGGCGGTCGCGAGCGAACCGGCCACAACCTCCTTTCGGTCTTTAGTCGAGCTCTTGACCAGGCCCATCAGCTTGAGGGACAGGACGGGAAGAACGCAGGGCATGGTGTTCAGGAGCAGGCCACCGACGAAGCCGAAGAGCAAGAAGGCGCCGATGCCGGTGGCCGTGCGTGGGCTGTCGGTGACTGCCGGCGCCGAGCCCTGGCCGGTGGCCGCCGGGCCGGGCTCTCCGACCTCCAGAGACACGACCGTCTCGGCCGTGGTCGGTGGCAGACAGCTGCGATCGTCGCAGGCCTGGTAGCGCAGCGAGGCCGCGACCGCAACGGTGCCCCAGGCAGCGTCCTGTGGCACAGCCGTCTCGGCCTCGATCACAAACTGGCCGTCGTAGACCGACAGGGGCTCATCGGCGAATGCGAAGGTCTTCATCGCGCCTTGCGGGTAGGTCACGCGGGCCGTGGGCCAGGTCTCGGGAAGATCGACCTCGGCAGCCGTCGGGATCAAATAGTCAAAGGTCGGCCAACGACTGTTGATGTGCCAGCCGGGATCGACTTCGACCAGGAGCTCGATCGTCACTGGCTCGCCCGGCAGATAGGCCTCACGAGCCGGGTGAGCCACGACGGAGGCCTTCGCCGGCGGAGCGAAGCCGGTCTCGTTCTGAGTGAAGCCGAAGGCCGGCGCGGACAGAGCTGTCAGCAGGGCGAAGCCGGCCAGGATCGAGGAGTGTTTTCTCATGCGGGGATCTTCGGAGCCGGACGACCGCTAGCGGGGGCATGCCGAAGAACTTGTCGTCGCGGGATTATACGGTTGTCGGAGGACCTTCGGCCTTCGCCTTCAGAGCCGACGACCACGTACGGATCTCTTTCGCCTGCTCGACCGAACGCTTGCGGGAAGGCATCGAGCGGCTTCGAGCTGCACTTCGCTGGTCGAATGGCCGTCGCCTTGGGCGGCCTCGGGCTCTGCCGGACGCGCTAAGATCGGGTTTTGCGGTACCGGCAGGTCCGCACTTTTCAATCACCTGGGAGGTAGTTCAATCATGGTCAGCAACGAGAAATGGGTGCGGGCGGCCGGTGTCACCCTGGTCGCCGCCGTATTCGCAGCGGCAGCTTGTCTGCCACCGACCGGCGAGGACCCGTATCCGGCCACCGTGGCCGGCGCCGAGGCGTTCGTGGCGGATGTCGACGGCGATTTGCTGAATGAGGCGATCGGCCTGGCCAAAGCTCAGTGGGTGCAGGCCACCTACATCACCGAGGATACCGAGCAGCTTGCGGCCGAGGCCTACGACGACTACCTCGGCAAGGCCATGGAGTACGCTCGGGGCACTACCCGCTTCGACGGACTCGAGCTGCCCGAAGCCGTGGAGCGTCAGCTGAACCTCCTGAAGACCGGGATGGCGCTGCCGGCGCCGAGTGACGCCGAAGAGCGCTCGGAGTTGACCCAGATCGCTTCCTCCATGGAGAGCACCTATGGCAAGGGCAAGTACTGCCCCGAGGGCGGCGAGTGCCAGGCGCTCGGGGAGCTGAGCAAGATCATGGCCTCGAGCCGAGAGCCCGATGAGCTGCTCGAGGTCTGGACGGGCTGGCGGACCATTTCGCCGCCCATGCGAGATAGCTACCAGCGCTTTGCCGAGCTCGGCAACAAAGGCGCCCGCGAGCTGGGCTTCAGCGACCTCGGCTCGCTCTGGCGCTCCAATTACGACATGCCCCCCGATGACTTCCGGGCCGAGCTGGACCGGCTGTGGGATCAGGTTCGGCCGCTCTACGAGCCGCTTCACTGCCTCGTGCGGTCCAAGCTCAACGAGACCTACGGGGAAGCCGTGGCGCCGGCGAGCGGGCCCATACCGGCCCATCTTCTGGGCAATATGTGGGCTCAGACCTGGGCCAACATCTATCCTCTGATTGCGCCGGCGGGTGCCGATCCTGGCTTTGACCTGACCGACCTGCTGGAAGAGAAGGGCGTGGACGAGCTCGAGATGGTTCGCTACGGCGAGCGCTTCTTCACCTCGCTCGGATTCGAGCCGCTGCCCGAGACCTTCTGGCAACGTTCGCTGTTCACTAAGCCTGCCGATCGGGAGGTCGTCTGCCACGCGAGCGCGTGGGACATCGATCAAGTGGATGACATCCGGATCAAGATGTGCATCGAGCGCAACGCAGAGGACTTCTCGACCATCCATCACGAGCTCGGGCACAATTTCTATCAGCGGGCCTACAGCAGGCAGCCCTTTCTTTTCCGAGAGAGCGCCAACGACGGCTTTCACGAAGGCGTCGGCGACACCATTTCGCTTTCGGTGACTCCCGACTACCTGGTCAAGGTCGGTCTCTTGGATCAAGCTCCGGATGCCTCCGCCGATCTCGGCGTGTTGTTACGCATGGCGCTCGACAAGGTGGCGTTCCTGCCCTTTGGGCTGCTGGTCGATCAGTGGCGATGGGGCGTGTTCAGCGGCGAGATCCAGCCGGACGAGTACAACGCTGCCTGGTGGCGACTGCGAGAGAAGTACCAGGGGGTCGTCGCGCCAGTTGCGCGCAGCGAGGCCGACTTCGATCCGGGAGCGAAGTATCACGTCCCGGCGAACACACCTTACACACGCTACTTCCTGGCACACATACTGCAGTTTCAGTTTCACCGGTCACTCTGTGAGGTGGCCGGAGTCGAAGGACCTTTGCACCGATGCTCCATCTACGGCAATCAGGACGCCGGCGAGAGGCTGATCAAGATGCTCGAGATGGGGGCGAGCCGGCCCTGGCCCGAGGCGCTCGAGGCGGTGACCGGTCAGAGGGAGATGGATGCGACTGCGATCGTCGACTACTTCGCCCCGCTGCAGACTTGGCTCGAAGAGCAGACCGAAGGTCTGGCCTGCGGCTGGTAGGGAGACTGATTTTTCCTGAAGGGGATCTTGAGATGAGCTCACGAATACGTTTGTTTTTCGGCTGCTGTTTGCTGGCCGCCACCCTCGTTTCCGCGGCGATGGCGACCGGAGGCAGCGCGCGCGGGGTGGTGATGGACTCAAGTGGCACGCCGCTGGCGAAAGTGACGGTCACTCTTCAGGGCGTGGACTTCGCCTTCGAGAAGGTGACCACGACCAACAAGAAAGGCAAGTTCAATTTCACGATCTCCGACGCCGGTCGCGACTACGTGATCCGTCTGGAAAAGGACGGCTACGTGACCCGGGAGCAGCCGTTCAAGCTCTCGTCCGGACAGGTGGTGGACTCGGAGTGGATCCTCAACACCGAGGCCGAAGCCGCCGAGCAGAGCAAGCAGCTCCAGGCCCTGCAGGCTCAGGACAAGGCCACCAAGGCGTACAACAAGGGCGCCGAGGCCTACAACGCGAAGGACCTGGAAGCGGCCATCGGCCACTTCCGAGAGGCCGTCAACGCGAATCCCGAGCTCGAGATGGCCCATGCCGCGCTCTCGAGGGTCTTGCTCGAAACCGAGCGCTGGGGTGAAGCTCGGGCGGCTGCCGAGGCTTTCCTCGCGGTCGCGCCCGACGAACCACTGGCGCTGCAGATACTCTATGACTCCTACTGGGGAGAAGGCGACAAAGAGAATGCCGACGAGGTCTTGAAGCGGCTCGCGTTGCTGGATTCGGGAACCGCCGTCGCCGCCAGGATCTTCAACCAGGCCGTGGCGGCGGCCAAAGTCGATGACTACGACGCCGCGGCGCGTGGTTTCACCCAGGCGCTCGAGGTGGATCCCGGTCTGTACCAGGCCTTGCTGCCGCTGGCGCAGATCCACTACTCGAAAGGCGAATGGCAGGCGGCGATCGACAAGGCCGAGGAGTATCTGGGACACGACGCCGGCAATGCTCGGGCCAATATCGTGCGCTATGTCAGTTACCAGGAGCTCGGCAACAAGGAAGCCGCGGACGAAGCGTTCGCGGAGCTCGAGCAGAACAGCCCCCTTGCGGCGGCCGAGATGTTCCTCCGCGACGCCATCAACTTCTTCAACAACGGTTCGATTGCCGAGGCCACCGAGGCGGTCCAGACTTCAGTCGCGCTCGATCCGACCAATCCGCAGGCGCACCACCAGCTCGGCCTCTGCTACGCTAGCGCCCGAGAGAACGGCAAGGCTAGGGTGGCCTTCGAGAAGTTTCTCGAGCTCGCGCCCGACCATCCCGAAGCTGCTTCGGTGAAGGACATGCTGAAGTATCTGAACTAGGCGGAGACGAGAGGAATGGACTGTCGGTGGAACTAGACGTGAAGACGCTGGCCCAGATCCGCGAGATCGGAGGGGACGAGCTCCTGGGCCGGCTGGCCCGGCTGTTCCTGGAACACACTCCGCTGCGCCTCGAAGAGATCCGGCGCGGTCTTGCGTCGGACGATTGGTCGCGCACTGCGCGCGCCGTCCACTCCCTGCGCTCCAGCTCCGTGACCCTGGGAGCGATCGAGCTGGCCGAGACCGCGGCCAGGCTCGAGAGTCTGGCCGGCGAGCAGAAGCGTGAGCGGTTCGAGGCGGGTCTGCCCGAGCTGGAAGAGGAAACACGGACGGCTCTGCTCGTGCTCAAGAAGCTCGCTGAGGTTCCCGCGGCTTGAAGCACGTCGCGGTTATTGAAGACAATCCGGACAACCGGCTGCTCGTGCGTGCGATCCTGGAAGACCGCTACGAGCTGACCGAGTTCGATACCGGCATGAAGGCTCTTGCGGCCATGCAGGAGAAACCGCCCGACTTGATTCTCCTGGATATCTCGCTCCCCGAGATGGACGGCGCAGAGGTGCTGAAGAGAATCCGTCAGATCGACGGCCTGCGCGAATTGCCGGTGGTCGCGCTCACCGCCCACGCCATGGTGGGTGACCGCGAGCGGTTCCTAGCCGTCGGCTTCGATCAGTACATCTCGAAGCCGATTCTCGATCCGGAGAGGCTGGCCGCGGTCGTCGCTGAGCTGCTCGACGAAGAGAACAGGCGATCCGATTAGGGGAGGCAGTCGCCGCTGGCCGAGATGACCGTTAGATTCCCTGCGATGAGGGTGCCGTTGCCTATTCCGACCACAGCAGCCTCCAAGGTTACGTCCGCGGTTAACGCTACGGTGACTCCCTCGGTGGAAATGGACTCTGTCGCCTCGAATCGCTCCGTCACCAGAAGCGTTCGATCGACGAGGTCGAGGTCGGCTGGGCAGCCGACCATGACTGCGTAGTCCTCTACCTCTCCGTCTGGAGCGCTACCGTCGAAGCTCAGGCCGCCGACGGTGGCGAGCCGGAACCGCGCGTAGGTCGGGCCGGTTTGGGCGTCGCTACGCATCTGTATCTGGAGCGGGTTGAGGCCTGGCACCAGGTCGACGTCGATCAGCACTTGCTCGTAAGCGTCGGCCCAGTCACCGTCTCGGTTGAAGTCGAGCCAGGCGTTTAGCCGACTCACGGCGTTCACAGTTACGGTCAAGGCCGCCGGGCTCCCCGGCATGAGCACGCTGGTGAAAACTACTCCGTCTTCGTCGTCCAGCCCGTTCATGTCGTCGCCGTTTGCCGCTGTGCTTGGAAGCCCGTCGTCTTCGCCCTCCCGAAGCACCCCTAGCACTGGCCCCCCGAGCCGCAGTGGGTGCACCGCACCGTTGTTGACTCTCAGCGTCGCGTACGAGCTGGGGGTGGGGTGAAGAGGATCCGGCGCGTCTCCGAAGTCCTCGGGAAGCAGCATCCACGGTTCGCGATCCTCTTGGGCCGTAGTTGCGGAGAAGAACGCCACGTCACCCGATTGAGCCAGGAATCGCGGAGAGTAGCCGCTGCGGCCGGGTTTGAGGTCGATTCTGAGGGTGCCGGTCTCCGTGCCATCGCTCAACCAGAGGTTCTTGGTTGAGTTGGAATCATCGTCGTCGTCGGCTGCGAAGAACAGCTTGCCGTTGACTCCAGCTAGATTGTCTGGGAGCGATCCGCCGGCCCCTGGTTGGATATCCTTGATCAGCACGGTGCCGGCTTCCGTGCCGTTGCTCCGCCAGAGTTCGCGACCGAGGGAACCGTCATCGGCGGCGAAGTACAAAGTGCCGTTGACCTCGGTGAGGTTGGAAGGAGAGGACGAGCCGTCTCCCGGGTAGAGGTCCTTTACCTGGACGGTCCCGGCCTCGGTGCCGTCGCTCCTCCACAGCTCCAGTCCGGCGATGCCGTCGGTCGCCGTGAAAAACAGCGTACCGTTGAAAGCCGTGATCTCCGAGGCCGAGGACGAGGACCCTCCTGGGTAGATGTCTTTGACCAGCACTGTGCCTGCCTCGGTACCGTCGCTCTTCCACAGCTCGCCTCCGGAAGTACCGTCGAAGCCTCTGAAGAACAGAGTGCCGCTGACCACGGTGAGATCGGAAAGAAAGGACGAGTTGGTTCCCTGATTGATGTCCTTGACCATGGCCGTGCCAGCTTCGGTGCCGTCGCTCTTCCACAGCTCCCAGCCGGCAGTGCCGTCATAACCTTCAAAGAACAGCATATCGTTGAACTCGACGAGTTCGTGTGTTGTGCTAACCCCGGGTTTGACCGGGACGGTGCCAGCCTCAGTGCCGTCGCTCTTCCACAGTTCGTTTCCGCTGACACCATCCGTAGCGCGGAAGAACAGCGTGGAGTTGACCACGATGAGGTAGTTGGGAGAGCTATCTCCGCTTCCCGCATTGATGTCCTTGACCGGGACGGTACCAGCCTTAGTGCCGTCGCTCTTCCAAAGCTCGGTGCCGGAACTACCATCGTTGCCTCTGAAGAACAGAGTGCCGTTGAGGTCGACGAGCTCCCAGGGAAGGGAGCCCTCGGAGCCAGGGTGAACGTCCTTGACCAGAACAGTGCCGGCGGTCGTGCCGTCGCTCTTCCAAAGCTCGGCACCGTTGATGCCGTCGTCGGCCCCGAAGAACACCGTCCCGTTGACGTTTGTTGCAGTCCCGGGTGAGGAACCGGCCGTGGCGGTGTCGATGTCCTTGACAAGGGCCGTGCCAGTCTCCGAGCCGTCGCTTTTCCAGAGCTCGATTCCAACAACGCCATCGTCGGCAGTGAGAAACAGCTCACCGCCGACATTGACGAGCTTGGGAGGTCCCCTGATGTGGGGGTACTCGCTGTAAAAGGACGAGTCGGCTCCCGGGTTGATGTCTTTGACCAGGATGGTGCCGGCGGCTGTGCCATCGCTCTTCCAGAGCTCAGTCCCGGTCGTGCCGTCGTCGGCCGCCAAGAACAGCTCACCGTTGACGTCGGTGAGATCGGAGAGGCCCGACGAGTCGGCTCCCGGGTTGATGTCCTTGACTAGGATGGTGCCGGGTTCTGTGCCATCGCTCTTCCACAGCTCGCGACCGACGGCTCCGAGACTGCCTGCTTCAAAGAAGAGCGTGCCGTCAACAGCAGTGAGGTGCGCGGGCGAGGACGAGAACCCACCAGGACTGATGTCCTTGACTAGGACAGTGCCTGCCGCCGTACCGTCGCTCTTCCAGAGCTCTTCGCGCGATACGCCGTCATCGACCACGAAGAACAGTGTGCTCGCAACGGCCGTGAGCTCGGACGGGTAGGAAGGACCCAGCCGGATGTCCTTGACGAGAACCGTGCCGGCCTCGGTGCCGTCGCTCGTCCACAGCTCACGGCCGCTGACGCCGTCGTCCGCGGTGAAGAACACGATGCCGTTGACCTCCGCGGGGTCCCACCGACGAGCCCCGCAGCCCGCTCCGGGGGGGACG
>JAAENP010000253.1 GCA_024224155.1 bacterium | reverse complement strand
TGCGCAGCTTCTCGGCTTCTTGAATCCGGGTCTCGATGCGACGTCTGTCTTCCGCTGCCCGCCTCTTCTCGGTGATGTCGCGGGTGACCATTACAAAGCCCACCGGCTGAGCTTCGGGATCTCGCAGCAGCGTCACGCTGGTCCAGGTCGGGAAGTCCGAGCCGTCCTTGCCCCGGTGCTCGATCTCGCCCTCCCAGGAGCCCGTCTCCCGGACTCGATCGAGAGCAGGTCTGACCTGCCGCTCGATCTGCTCGCCGCTATGAAAGAGCTCCAGCCGGCGGCCGAAGATCTCGAATGGCTCGCGGCCGTGCAAGCGCGCCCAGGCTTCGTTGACGAATAGGATGTTCTCGCCGAGATCGGCCACCAGAATTCCGTCGATCGACTGTTCGACGGCCCGCTCCAACATGTGCATGGCTTCCTGTGCCAGCTCTCGCTCAGAGATCTCGGACCTGAGTCTCTGGTTGGCCGTTGACAGCTCCGCGGCCCGGTCCTCGACCATGTCTTCGAGTTGCAGGCGCAGCATGTCGAGGTCGCCGTGAACGCGGCTGAAGCGATTCGACAGCGAGAACGTCATGGAAACGGCGAACAGCGTGAAGGCGTAGATCTGCGCCGGGAAAATGGTTCCCCGGTCGAGAAGCTGAAAGACGATTTCGATCAGTGCCACCCCGATCATCACGAAGCCGCCGGCGGCAATGGTGCGCGCTTCGGCGTTGCCGCGCCGCAGCTGGCGGACCAGCAGGACGGCGACCGCCGGCAGGAAAGGAATGCCCCAGACCCTGGCGAGCAC
>JAAENP010000252.1 GCA_024224155.1 bacterium | reverse complement strand
GGCTTGCGACCGAGGCTGACGCAGGCGTACTCGACGTACGCCGAGGAAGCCGATGGGAGCGTAACGCTGCAGATTCAAGTATTTACGGCGCCGCAGTAGAAGGTTGGTGAGAAGGCCAGGCTAGAGCAGCTCGCCGCGAGTCACGGTAAGCGCCTGGCCTTCGATCGCCACCCGATCGCCGACGAGGCTGACTCTCACGGTACCGCCGCGCGCGGACGCTTGGTAGCCGAGCAGCTTCGACTTGCCCGTGCGCTCGCTCCAGTATGGAGCCAGAGAGCAATGGGCCGAACCCGTAACCGGGTCCTCATCGATACCGGCCCCGGGGGCGAAGAAGCGCGACATGAAGTCGTATGGTCCCGAGTCCGGCAGCGCCGTGACACAGACACCGACTGGAACAAGCTCTTTCAAGGCACGGAAATCCGGGCGTAGACCACGGAGCTCGGCCTCTGTCGCGACCTCGACGAACTCGTAGTCCTTGCCCCGGCCGAACCAGGACACCCGGCCTCCGAGCGCCTGCTCGAATCCCGACGGGGGCTCGCACTCGTGGGGCGGATCACCCGGGAAATCCAATCGGATCCACTCCCCGTTCTGCTCGGCGCCAAGTAGGCCGCTGCGGGTGGCGAAAAGCAAAGAGTCGGCCGCGGGCACCGTGCCCGTCTCCCACAGGACATGAGCGCTGGCCAAGGTCGCATGACCACACAGATCGACCTCGATCTTGGGAGTGAACCAACGCAAGCCGAACGAGTCGTCCCCCGGGACCAGAAAGGCGGTTTCCGAGAGATGGATCTCATTCGCGACGCTCTGCATCCAGTCCGCAGGCGCAGCCTCCGGCAACAGGCAGACCGCCGCCGGATTGCCCGAAAAGGGTTTGGCGGCAAACGCATCGACCGTATAAAGCGCGTAACTCATGGCGGGCCGTTCCGGAATCCGAGTTTACCGTAGCCTCGCGAAAGGGTGTGAACTCTTCAATAGCCCGTTCGCTCCAGGCCCCCTAATCTGAGCCATGAAACGAGCGGTGGAACCGCTCTCACAAGAGAAAGGCTCAACGTGGAAAAGAATCTGAAGGTGCTGGCCGTCGTGCATTCCGACGTCGTCCCCAGGAATCTCACGGAGGTCTTCTCCCGGACATCCATGGCTTTTCATCACGCTCGCTCCGGCGCCGCCGCCTTGATCCTCACCGGGAACTCGCTCTACGACTTGCTGGTCGTGGAGGAGCCTCTTTCTGACCTCCCCGTGGACAGCGTCTTGAGTGCATTGCAGTCCTTCGAATCGGCCAGCGCGGGTACTCCAGCCCTGGTCATGGCCAACGATCGCGACATCGCTGAGATCAAGGAGAGACTGGAGAATCACCCGGCTCGAGTGCTGTCCAAATCGGCTGCTAGGCCAGAGATTCAGCAAGCGGTCTCTGAGCTTCTGGGCGTACCGGTCCGAAGCAACTCCAGGATGATGGTCAACGTCACCGTTAAGACCCAGTCGAGCTCGGCTCTGAAGTGCTTCCAGTCCGAGAACATCTCCGAATCCGGCATGCGGCTGAAAGGCGCCCAGGCAATGCCGATCGGAATGGCCGTCAACCTAGAGTTTTGCCTGCCCGACGAGCAGGAGCCCATCCGCGGAACCGCCCTGGTCGTGCGTCACGCCGGCAACGGGGAGGCTCCTGGGATCGGTCTGCGATTCGTCGAGCTCGAGCGCAACGAAATCCTCAGGCTGCGTCGCTTCGTCGACCGGACGCTCGCCGAAACGCCCCCGGTCGGCGCCGAGCGAGGTGCCCGGACGTCGCAATCGGCAGGCGTCTAGCCGTCAGTAGACCCCGCGCATCGACTCCTGATTCTGCCGACGCAGCATCTCGAGCTCGGTGCCGTAGCTGGACCGCCACTCCTCCAGCGCCTGCCGGAACTCCTTCTGGATGCGCTCGAACTCCTGCATCCGCGGCGCCAGCTCGGCCTCAACGCTCTCGACATGGGCTCGGATCTCGGCCAGTTCCTCTTGACTCGGAAGCATGAGCCGCGCCTGGTCTCTGATCTCGGCCAATAGCTGCTCGCGCTCTTCCGCGCTCCTGGCGGTCTCCAGGCGGCGCGAAGCCTGTTCCATCTGCCGAGCCGCGGATTCCATGCGCCGCTCCAGAGCCCTTTCATGAGACTCCAACGCGCGCTCGAGCTCGCGCTCGAACTCTCTCCCCCACAACCTCTCCGCGGCGCGCTCGAAGCGTCGCGCCATCCGTTCGAGCTCGCGGTCCTGCAGCTCCTCGAAGCGGCCCAGATTCTCCTCCAGGCGCTCAAGCTTGCGCTCCACTGCCTCAGCCTCAGCCTCAGCCTCCGAAAGGTCTCGCTCCATGAGCTGCGCCTCGAGGCTCTCCTCCAAGGCCTCGAGCTCCTCCTCCGCCATCTCGACGTCATCCTCGAGCCCGTCCTCGAACTCTTCGAACAGCGCGTCCAGCTCGACTTCGGTCTTGTCCTCGAGCGCGTCCATGTGGTCTTCCAGCTGGTCCTCGAGAACCTCCAGCTCGCTTTCCAGCTCTTCCTCGAGCTTCTCCAGCTCCGCTTCCAGGGCGTCTTCCATGGCGTCCAGCTCGTCATCGTAGGCATCGTGGTACGCGTCCCCGTGGTGCGCCTCGTCGCCTCCGGACGGAGCCTCCGCTTCTCGATCCTCGGAGCGTTCCCGCGCTTCGGGCGGCTCGTCGCTGCCGAGGTACGATCCATCGGCGGTCAAGCGCGCGAATCGCGCGGTCGACAGCGGTACCGCTGTCGGGCCCGCAAGCGGCACCAGGGGCGCGATTCTGTCGAAGTCCGGTCTGGGGGCTCGTGGCGGCGCGGGCAGCGCCGGTACCAGCGGTGTCGCTGGTGTCGGCGGCGCCGACGGCGCGGCTTCGACCGGAGACGAAGCGACGCGCGCAGGTGCGACCGGGGCGGGAGTCGGAGGGGCGAACCCAGCGGCGGGCTCGACTGGAGCAGACGGCGCAAGCGGCACTCGGGGCACTCGGGGCAAGGGACTCGGCTCTTGCGGTGCAGTGCCCGGAGCCTCGGGAATACTCGGAGCCGGAGCCGGGGGGGTCCTCCCAATCGCCGGGTTCCGAGCGTCTCCCGATGCGGATGGTTCCTCAGCGTCGGGCCGAGGAGCTTCGAGCGCCACTTCCGGAAGAGAGCGC
>JAAENP010000251.1 GCA_024224155.1 bacterium | reverse complement strand
TCTCCTGGCGGTCGAGGATGAAGCCCTTCTGCAGCGGCGTGGGCATCGGGAAGTCCTCGTCGCCGAGGTTGTCGAGCGCGTGGCCGGTGAACTGCGCCAGCGCCACCGGATCGGTGGGGATGGGGCCGCCGTCCTCGAAGATCTTGCCGGCGCCGCCCGGGCCGTAGAGGCCGTCCAGGCTGTCGCGCAGCTGGAGCATCTTCTCGCGCACTTCGGCGGTGGCGGCGTCGCGCTCCTGGCGCAGGTTGCGGTCGACCTGCAGCTCGTGGAGGTGCAGGTTGTCGGCCGTGGTCAGGTTCTTGCGGTTGTCGTCGAGGCGTTCGGCCAGGCCGAGCTGGAAGTCGAGCATCGTCAGCTCGCCGGCGTCAGCGGGCAGCCACGGACCGACGAGCTCGATCGCCGCCCGCGCCACCCGCTCCGCCTGTCGCCACGAGTGTCCGGCGAGCAGGCCGCAGAACTTGCGCAGCCGGGTCACCTTGATTCTGGGCATGGGTTCCTCCTTTCGGGAGGGGGCCGGGAGCCCGTCGGAGTCGAGGACGGGCTCCCGGCAAGGTGGAGTGGCTAGGCGATGGCGGTCAACGCGGCGGCCACGTCGAGATCCGCCTCGGTGACGCCGCTCTGGGGCGCGTTACCGAGCCGGACGGTGACGCCGGTGGCGTCGACGAAGGCGAACGGCTGTCGGCCGTGCTTCTCGATCGCCACGGCCACCCGGGTGAGGAAGGCCGCCGAAGCCGAGAAGCTCGACTGCGGGAAGTGGCGGGAGATGGCGTTTGGGGTCGGGTCGACCTGCCAATAGCCGATCTCGGTCTGCTTTTCCTGGAGGCGCTCGGGCGTGACCGGCAGCAGCCGGTCCTGAATCCTCTCCGGTTTGAGGTTCTGGGGTTCGTGCTTCACAGAGTCTTCTCCTGGCGAGGCTCCGCCACGGCGGGCGGAGCCCGCGGGTATGGCCGGGGGCGAGCGAGACGGGGTCGGCGCCTGAGTCGGCGCGACCGTCTGCGAGCTCGGCTTCCCCGGCGCCGGGTTGGGTGCGGCTTTGGCCGCGGGGGGAGCGCGTGTTCGAGGCGGTGTCGACAGGCCTCGGCGCTCCGACGAGGGCCGGCTGGATCCACGGCTCGGCCTGGAAAGCTTGCTGGCTAGGAGCGTGTTGCACATAGAAGCTCGAGAGCTTCTGTGCGCGACACGCTCCTAGAAGACTGGTGTCTTTTGTCGACTCCGTCGCCCCCATCTGTCGGTCGCCATGCGAGAATGACGCCGGCGGAGCTGAAATCAGCCATAGGAGCGAAGGATGAGCCTGGGCCTTGCCGATCGACAGCAGGATCTGCTGGATGATGTGAGTTGGTTCTGCGAGGAAGCGCTTCCGACGAACTCGATCTACTCGGTTCTGCACCGCGAGCGAGATCGGTTGTTCCCCGACGAGATTTTTGCGGATCTGTTCTCCCAGAAGGGACGACGTTCGGTTCCGCCTTCGGTCGTGGCCACCGTGATGGTGCTGCAGCGCCTGGGAGGGTTGTCGGACCGCGAGGCGGTGGAACGGTCCAGCTTCGATACTCGATGGCGGTACGCCGCGGGCGTGGGTGGCTACGGCGAGGACAAGTGGGGCAAGTTTGCGCACACCGTTCTGGTGGACATGCGGGCTCGTCTGGCGGCCTCTGAAGCTCCTCGCCGGATCTTCGAGGTGACGAAGGCTGTGGCTTCGGAGGCGGGTTTGGTGGGTATGAAGCGGGTGCTGGATTCGACGCCTTTATATGACGCGGTGGCGACGATGGACGCCCTGACGTTGATCCGTTCGGCGGTTCGCTCGCTGCTGAGGGTGGCCGATGAGGGGTTGGAAGGCGAGCTTCGCGACGTCCTGGCGAGCGGCGAGGACTACGCCACGAGCGCCAAGCCCCAGATCGACTGGGACGATGCGGATGCGCGCGAGCAACTCATCGACTCGCGGGTCCGCGACGCATTGGCCTGCCTGCTGGTCCTTGAGGGTCGCGCGTTGTGCGCCGAGGTCAAAGAGGCCGCTGAGCTGTTGGCCACCGTGGTCGGCCAAGATCTCGAGGAGACTGAGGACGGTACGTATCGCATCGCCCGCCGGGTGGCTAAGGATCGGGTGATTTCGACCGTAGATCCGGAGGCCCGCCACGGTCACAAGAGCGCGTCGCAGGGTTTCGATGGCTACAAGGGCCATCTGGCTTTGGAGCCCGACAGCGAGATCATTACTCAGACCGCGGTCACTGCGGGAAACGCGGGGGACGCCAGTGTTGCAGCCGATCTCATCGACGACCTTGTCGATAGCGAGGTCGCGTCCTCTGAGGCAGACGATGCCAGCGTCGGCTCCGAGCCGGAGCCCAGCTGCGCGTACGAGTCAGAACCCGAACCTCCGAAAGTCTACGGCGATGCGGCCTACGGCACCGGCGAGTTTCTGAACCATCTCGACCAGGAAGGCATCGAGTCCGGCTGCAAGACCCAGCCTCCGAGCAATCGCGACGGTCTGTTTCCGAAGAGTCACTTCCAGATCGACCTCGACACAGAAACCGTGACCTGTCCCGCCGAGTTCACCGTCCCGATGCGCCGCACGGCGGACGGCGGGGGGATCGCTAGCTTTGCCGGTGCGTGCGCCGAGTGTCCGTTGCGACCCGAGTGCACCCAGGCCGCACGTGGCCGCAGCATCCGAGTTGGACCTCATGAGAGGCACCTCGCTGAAGCTCGCCAACGGCAGCAGGATCCCGATTGGGCAGCCGACTACCGAGCCACCCGTCCCAAGGTCGAACGTAAGATCGGCCACCTGATGCGGCGCCGACATGGCGGACGTCGCTCACGGGTTCTCGGCCAAGCCAAAGTGGATGCTGACTTCAACCTCCTCGCCGCAGCCCACAATCTAGCGCGCCTCGCCGTGCTTGGGATCCAATGGACAACTCTCGGTTGGGTGGCGGAAATGGCCTAGATCGGGCGGCGGAACGGCCTGGAAACCGGATTTCGGCCTCTAAGAACCGGATGACCGTCCTAGAATCGCCAGATTCGACCGAACCGCGCCATGAACCCCGAACAGCGCACTAACCCAGCACGGAGCAACAATCGAAAGCCCGGCGCCGAAACCACCCTGGTGGCAGAGTCAGCTCCCCCAGACGGCCTTTTCACACCAGACTCCTAGGAGCCTGGTGTCTTTTGTTGAAGTCCAAACCCAGCGTCCACGTATCCGATTGGCTTCCCGTCCGATCGAGCGTCGGCCACTCGGCGGCAAGAGGCAGCAGCGCGGAGCGCG